>JAHYYD010000128.1 GCA_019425105.1 Actinomycetota bacterium | reverse complement strand
GCCAGCGAGCAGGTGCTGAGGCAGTGGATCCGTGGCGTCGGGGTTGATCTGGTCGATCGTCTCCCAGATCTGCTCCTTCAAGGCCAGGTGCTCGGGCGTGCCCGACAGCTGGGCCATGACCGAGCAGACGACGGCGTTGATACGCAGGTAGTGGACCATGTAGCGCCAGAGTTTGTCCTCAACCTCGGCGCGCGGAGGCAGCGCACGGGCCATCGCCTCGTTCACCCGCGCGAGCTGATCCAGGCGCGTGATCATGACCTTCTCGTTGACGGACTGGTCGTCGCGGCCGATGAAGTAGTGGTACAGGTCCACGTCCAGGTAGCGGATCGTGGAAATGAAGGGCAGCGGCACGAACGAGTAGAGGTAGTCCACGTAGAACGTGTGCTCGGGCATCACCAGGCCGGAGGCCCGCACGACCTCGGTGCGCATCGTCAGGGCGTGCATCATGAGGTACTGGTCGTAGCGGCATCGGCGCAGGTCGGCCCAACCGAAGGTACGTCCGCGAGGCAGAACGTTACGGTAGCGGATGACGGCCTTGACCGACTTTCCCTGCTTGTCGTAGACGTAGTTGGTGACGAGCAGGTCCAGGTCGCGCCCGGCCTCGCGTTCCTCACGCAACAAGTCGAGGACAGCGTTCGTGGCGCGCCGGTCCAGCCAGTCGTCGGAGTCGACGACGCGCACGTGCGTGCCGGTGGCGGCGGCGAGGCCGGCATTGACGGCGCCGCCGTGGCCCTTGTTCTCTTGATGAATGACCTTCACGGAGGGGTAGCGGGCGGCCCACTCGTCGGCAATTTCCGCGGTGGCGTCCTTCGAACCGTCATTGACGATGATCGCCTCGAGTTCGTCGCCGTAGCCGACGAGCGTCGTGAGCGCCCGATCAAGGTAATCTTCGGAATTGTAGGCGGGCACGATCACCGTTAGCAGCGGCGCGCTCATGGCGTCTCCTCTCGTGAAGTCTGCCAGTAGTCTACTGTGCGTCGCTGGCCTGCGCGTCCTCCTCCGAGGGTTCCTGTTTAAAAATCACCTTAAAGATGGGGAAGAACACCCAGAAGGAGATCGCCGCGTTGATGATCATCGTGATGACATCGGCGAAGGTCTCACCGCCCGCTCCCATCGCCGAAATCGCCCACGCGTAGATCGGGTCTTTGTAGAGAACTTGAAGGGCGGCGGCTGCGATCGTGATAACGACGTAGGCGACTGCGTACCAGAAGGCAGCCTTGCCCACGGACGAGTTGGATTTGAAGGTGACGTTGCGCTGCGCAAAGAAGTTGATGACCTGCGCGATCAGCAGGGTGATCTCCACGGCGAGGAAATACGCGAGGCCGCCGCCGCCCCCGACCGACATTGATCCTGCCGGGTAGTCGAAGAGGAAGACCGTGTGTCCGTGCGAGACGCCGACGGGCAGGAATTGGAACGCCGTGTCGACGAGATTCGTGTGTGCAAACAACGCCTTAAAGGCAGGCATGAGGATCAGCTGGAGGACCGTAATGCCGTTGGACAGGACGAAGAAGACGATGAACTGGGCAACCGTCGTGTGTTTGGTTTCGAAGTTCTTCCACCACCGGGAAAGAGCCTGCATGAGTGTTCCTTTACGTCAGTTGGGGTAACGAGGCCGGGGCCGCATCATCGGGTCTGGTCAAGTTCGCGCTGGGTCGCCTTGTTGGCGCGCGCGTTAGACATGAAGCCGAGGGCGGCGCGGGTGAGGCCTCGCAGCGGTCGTCCGTTCACGGCAAGAAGGATCGCGTCCACCATGTCGGGGCTTGCCGCGCCGTTCGTCATCTTGGCGAAGGCTCGGAAAGGCATATTGAGGATAAATAGGATGTTGAGATCCGGGGCCCCCTTCGCGTCGGCCTTGGCTTTCATGGCGTGGAGCCCCCGTCCGGCGACGCGGGCGAGCCAGGTCTTGGCGCGTGTCAGTTCGGACAGCGGGTCGGCTGCGCCCAGGTCGTCCGCGGGGTGAGCGGTAGGAATGGTGCGGCCCAGTAGGACGGCGAATTCTCCGTTGGTGACGCCCGCGACGTCGGCGTTCAGGTAGTGACCGAGTGCCGGATCGATTGACGAGGGGGTGGTTCCTTCCACCTCGAGGGTGGCGCTCAGCGGCGTGTCCTCCACGTTGTGCCCCACGTAGATCGTCCAGGTTCCGGCCTCGGTCTCCCATGCACCGCGCGAGGTCTCCCAGTGGCGGAAGGTGTAGCGATCGAAGGGGATGGTAACGCGCACCGACCCGCCGGCGGGAACCTCCACCTTGGCGAATCCTTTGAGCTCGCGAGCTGGGCCGAATACGCCGCCGGGGGCACTCACGTAGAGCTGGACGACGTCAGCGCCGTCTCGCTTGGACGTATTGGTGACCGTGAGGGTCGCACCGTCCTGGTTCACCTGGAGGTCGGAGTACTCGAAGCGCGAGTATGACAGTCCGTAGCCGAAGGGGAAGGCAACGTCGATGCCTGCGCTCGTGAAGTATCGGTAGCCGACGAAGGGGCCCTCGCGGTAGTAGGATAGCGGTCCGGTCGCCGGGTACCAGGCGGCGGTCGGCTGTTCCTCGGGGGGACTCGCGTAGGTCGCAGCGAGTCGTCCCGAGGGGTTCACGGCGCCGGTGAGGACGTCCAGCGTCGCTGCCGCCCCACCCTGCCCACCCAGGTATCCGTTGACCAGCGCAGGCACCGATTCCGCCCAGGGCATCTCGACGCTGGCACCACCGGTCAGGACGACGACGGTGCGCGGATTGGCTGCGACGACGGCCTCAATGAGACGATCCTGTCCCTCGGGCAGGCGCATGTGGGGGCGGTCCAGCCCCTCAGACTCGGCGAGTTCGTCAAGCCCGACGTAGACGAGCGCGACGTCAGCGCTCGCGGCGAGGGCCACGGCCTCGGCGATGAGGGCATCACTCGTGCCGCCATGACGGTCATAACCGCGGGCGTATCCTGTCAGAACGAGGCCGCGGGCATCCTCTCCCCCGGTCTCAAGCAGCTCGCGCGGAGCCTCGACGCGTGTGGGGTTGACCTGGGAGGAACCCGATCCCTGGAAGCGCGGCGTGTCGGCGAGGTCGCCGATGAGGGCGACGCTCGTACCAGCGTGCAGAGGCAAAAGATCGTCGTCGTTACGCAGGAGCGTGATCGCCTCGGAGGCAATACGCGTAGCCAGCTGGTGATGCTCGTCGAGGTCGTAGGGCCTGGGCGCAGGCAAGCCGGCGCTCGCGCTCGCAACGTTGAGGACTTCCTGGGCGCGCGCGTAGACGTCAGCCGCGTCCAATTCCCCGGCCTTGACGGCCGCGACGATCTGACGCGCACCAGCAAGGCCGGGGGCGGGCATCTCGAGGCTACCACCGGCGCGCACCGCTGCGACGGCGCTGTTCGAACCACCCCAATCGGAGACGACCATGCCGTCAAAACCCCACTCGGTGCGCAGGATGTCGGTGAGCAGGTGCTTGTTCTCGTGGGCATAGGTACCGTTGACGAGGTTGTAGGAGCTCATGATCACCCGTGGCTTCGCACTTCGGCACACGATCTCGAAGCCGGTCAGGTAGATCTCACGCATCGTGCGCTCATCCAAGATGGAATCCGACGCCATGCGACGCAGCTCCTGGGAGTTCACGGCGAAGTGCTTGGGGCAGGCGGCGGTTCCCGTGGATTGAATTCCCTGGACAAGGCCCGCTGCCATACGGCCCGCAAGGATCGGGTCCTCGGAAAAGTACTCGAAGTTACGTCCGCACAGGGGCGAACGCTTGATGTTGAGGCCCGGGCCGAGCAGAACGTCGACGCCGAGGCCTCGGGCCTCCGCACCCAGAGCCTCGCCCATCTCACGCGCCAGGTCGGGATTCCAGGTCGCCGCAACAGCGGACGCCGTCGGGAAGCAGGTCGCCTTCTCGGCCTGGGCGATGCCCAGGTGGTCGGCGTCGCCAAGCTGGCGGCGCACGCCGTGGGGTCCGTCGCTCATGACAAAGGAGGGGACGTTCGCAGCGGGGATCGCGCGCGAGTCCCAGGCGCTGGCTCCCGACAGAAGAGCCGCCGCTTGCAGCAGCGTCAGGTCATTAGCGTCGCTCAGTGCTTGGTGTTCCATCGTCGTGAACTGCCTTTCATGCTCCATCGCGGGTGTCATCAATGACTCTAGTGTGTGCCTTCGCTGCGCTGAGCAACCGACCATGCGCATGATTTGTCGTTTGCGGGCCGTGTTCTGCACATCCGAGGGCTTGTCGTCCCTGAGATAAGATTGCTCTATGACGAACACCGATGGTTCTGCGCAGGCACGCAACGAGGCTGAATCTCCCCACGCGGTCTTCGTCGACATCGACGGAACGCTGTGCGATTCGCGCCAACGTATCCCACAATCGGCCATCGACGCTCTTTCGGAGGTCCGGAGCAAGGGACACCGCCTCTTCGCCTGCACGGGACGCTCGGCACCCGAGGTCTACCCACGCTTCTGGGACATCGGTTTCGAAGGGATCGTCGGCGGTGCCGGCGGATACGCCCGCGTCGGCAACCGGGTACTCGTCGATGAGCGCATGCCCCGCGAGCACGTCGAGGTCTTAACTGCCCTGTGGGAGGAGCTCGACGCCTTCTACATCTGGCAGGGCCCCGACCAGATGGGCCCCTCCGATGGCTATCTCGACTTTTTCGTCCCCAGGGCTGGCACACACCCCGAGGACTGGATCGAATACGCCCAGTCCATCACGCCCTTCATCGTCGACATCGGCAGCGGTACCTTCACGAAGGTCACTGCGTACGTGCCGCCCGAGAAGGCATCGTTGGAGCGGGTGACCGCCGCGCTTCCCGCCGGATACCGTGCGATCATCGGTTCCGTAGGTGCCGCGGGATACGTACCCTTCGAAGTCGTGCCGGAGCGCCTTTCGAAGGCGGTCGGTATCAGCGCGGTCTGCGAGCACGTAGGAATTCCCCTCTCCCGCACCGTTGCCCTGGGCGACTCCAACAACGACGTCGAGGCCGTGGCGACCGCTGCCACCGGTATCAGCATCGGGAACGGATGCGAGGCCCTCGTCGAGGTCGCAGACATCGTCGCCCCCAGCGTCGGCGAGGGCGGGCTTGCATGGGCTCTGGGTGCCGCAGGCCTAACGGGACATGACCACAAGAGGGGCCCCGGCCTCGGCGATACACAGTGAGCGGATCACTGCAGCGCTGGCTGCACCATCCCCTGACCCGCAACTCCGCGTTCATGCACCTGTGGACGGGACAAACCGCCGCACAAGTGGGCTTCCAGGTCGGAACCCTAGCGACATCGGCAATCGCGATTACCGTCCTTCATGCGAGCGAAACGCAGATCGGCGTCCTCTCCGGCTTGCAGACGCTGGCCTTCCTGATCGTCGGGCTCCCCGCGGGCGCGTGGGTGGACGGCTGGCGCAAGCGCCACGTCATGATCACTGCGAACCTCGCGCGCATCGCCGCGCTCGTGTCCATCCCGATTGCCTACGCATTTTTCTCTCTCACCATCGCCCACCTCATGGTCGTCGCCGCACTCCTCGGCCTGTCCACCGTCTTCTTCGACGTCGCCTATCAGTCCTACGTGCCCATGATCGCCTCAAAACGCTACATCGGCGCCGCGAACGGACGCCTCGAGGCCTCCTACCAGGTGGGACGTGCAGGCGGACCGGGCTTGGGCGGCTGGCTCCTCGGAGTGGTCGCCCCTCCCCTGGCATACCTGCTGACGGCATCGACCTACGTGTGCTCGACGTGGGCGATCTGGCGTATCCGCACCCCCGAACCGCGCCCCGCCCACTCCGACGCGTCACTTCGTTCTCAGATTGTCGAAGGACTGTCCTTCGTGCGCGGCCAGCGCCTGCTCTTTCCGCTCTTCTCGTGCATCGCATGCGCAGCCTTCGCGGGGGCTGGCATTCAGGTTCTCCTGCCCATCCTGGTCCTGCGGACCCTCGGCATGAGCGCCACGCAGCTCGGCCTGCTGCTCAGCGCGGGCGCGCTCGGCGGTATCCTCGGCGCTCTCACGAGGCCTGCATGGATCACGCGCCTGGGAATCGGCCGCTGCATCGTCATCACGAACATCGTTGGCGTCTCGGCGCTCCTCGCCCAGCCCGCATCCGTCCACGTCCCGGTTGCCGCCGCGTGGGTCATCGCCTGTTCCGGCGTCGTCTCGTCGTATTTCATCACGATCTACAACGTCACCCAGATGAGTCTGCGCCAGGAAATCTGCCCGCCCGACATGCTCGGACGCATGAACGCGATCTTCCGCTTCGCGGTCTGGGGAGTCATGCCCCTCGGATCCTTCGTCGCGGGCATCATCGCGTCATGGGTGGGCGTCGAGGCAACCATGTACATCTTCACCGCAGCGTCGATCGCGGCGGGCATCGCCATGGGCTTCACACCTGCAGCACGCATTCGAGGAACGAGCGCCGCCGACG
>JAHYYD010000127.1 GCA_019425105.1 Actinomycetota bacterium | reverse complement strand
CTGCCTTGACTCGCGATGCGACTCACGGTAGCCTGAGTATTTGCGCCTTATCATGCCCGAGGTGACCCGTATCCAGCCGTCGTAACAGGCGCTTGACGGACCAGGACGCGTCAGATAATGGGTGATAAGGCAGCGTGCGCACCGTTCATGCAGGGAAGGATCCCCTTTGGCTGCCAACAGCACCGCCAAACAGCCCAAGCACCGCATCTCATTCGCTAAGCTTCGTGAACCTCTCCAGGCCCCCAATCTGCTGGGCCTGCAGGTCGAAAGCTTCGATTGGCTGCTGGGTAACGACGCGTGGAAGGCCCGCGTCGAAGCCGCTCAGGCATCCGGCCGTAACGATGTCCCCGACGTCTCCGGCCTCGAAGAAATCTTCCACGAGATTTCCCCCATTGAGGACGTTGCAGGCACCATGAGCCTGTCGTTCCACGACCACCGCCTCGAATCCCCCAAGTACTCCATGGAGGAAGCCAAGGCGAAGGACTACACGTACTCCGCACCCATGTACGTGACCGCCGAGTTCATGAACTACGAGACCGGCGAAATTAAGTCCCAGACCGTGTTCATGGGCGACTTCCCGCTCATGACCCCCCGCGGTACCTTCATCATCAACGGCACCGAGCGTGTCGTTGTCTCCCAGCTCGTGCGCTCCCCCGGCGTGTACTTCGAGAAGCTCTCGGACCGTTCGTCGGACAAGGAAACCTTCGGCGCGAAGGTCATCCCCTCGCGTGGCGCATGGCTCGAGTTCGAGATCGACAAGCGCGACACCGTTGGCGTGCGCATCGACCGCAAGCGTAAGCAGTCGGTGACCCACTTCCTCAAGGCCATCGGCATGACCGAATCTGAGATTCGCGACACCTTCGCCGACTACCCGGTCCTCCTCGAAACCCTCGAGAAGGACACCGTCGCGACGCAGGAAGAGGCCCTGCTCGACATCTACCGCAAGCTGCGCCCCGGCGAGCCCGCGAACGTCGACGCCGCCCAGACGCTGCTCAACAACTTCTACTTCGACTCTCGTCGCTACGACCTGGCCAAGGTCGGCCGCTACAAGATCAACAAGAAGCTGGCCATCGAAGCCGACCCCAAGGCCTCGACCCTGTCCCTCGAGGACATCGTCGCGACCGTCAAGTACCTCCTCGCCCTGCACCAGGGCGACAAGACCTTCGCGGGCACCCGAGGCGGCGAGCCCGTCGAGGTCCGCGTTGAGGTCGACGACATCGACAACTTCGCCAACCGCCGCATCCGCGCCGTCGGCGAGCTCATCCAGGGCCAGGTCCGCACCGGCCTCGCCCGCATGGAGCGCACCGTGCGCGAGCGCATGACCACCCAGGAGACGGACTCGATCACGCCCCAGACGCTGATCAACATCCGCCCCGTCGTGGCCGCGATCAAGGAGTTCTTCGGAACCTCCCAGCTCTCGCAGTTCATGGACCAGAACAACCCGCTGGCCGGCCTGACCCACAAGCGCCGTCTGTCGGCCCTGGGCCCCGGCGGTCTGTCCCGTGACCGCGCGGGCATGGAAGTTCGAGACGTCCACCCCTCGCACTACGGCCGCATGTGTCCGATCGAGTCCCCTGAAGGCCCGAACATCGGCCTCATCGGCTCGCTCGCGACCTTCGCGCGCATCAACCCCTTCGGCTTCATTGAGACGCCCTACCGCGTCGTCAAGGACTGCAAGGTTACCGACGAAATCCGCTACCTCACCGCGGACGACGAGAAGGGCCACTTCATCGCCCAGGCCTCGTCGCCCCTGACGGCGGACGGCACCTTCGCCGAGCACGACGTCCTGTGCCGTGTCGCCGGCGAAGACCCGACCCTGATCGCCCGCGATCGCGTCGACTACATGGACGTGTCCGCACGTCAGATGGTGTCCGTCGCCGCGGCGTTCATTCCCTTCCTGGAGCACGACGACGCGAACCGAGCCCTCATGGGCGCGAACATGCAGCGTCAGGCCGTGCCGCTGCTCACCACGGAAGCCCCGCTGGTCGGCACCGGCATGGAGCTGCGCGCCGCGCACGACTCCGGCGAAATGATCCTCGCCGCCCACTCCGGCGTCGTCTCCGAGGTCTCCGCGGACCTGATCGTCGTCTCCACGGATGAGGGCGGCCGCGACTCCTACCGCCTCGAAAAGTTCGAGCGCTCCAACCCCGGTAACTGCACCAACCAGCGCGTTATCGTGGACGAGGGCGACCGCGTCGAGGCCGGCGACGTCCTGGCCGACGGCCCCGCCACCTCCAACGGCGAGGTCGCGCTCGGCAAGAACCTCCTCGTCGCCTACATGTCGTGGGAAGGCCTCAACTACGAGGACGCCATCATCCTGAGCCGTCGCGTCGTCGAAGAGGACATCCTCACCTCGATCCACATCGAGGAATACGAGGTCGACGCCCGCGAGACCAAGCTCGGTGAGGAAGAAATCACCCGCGACATCCCCAACGTCTCCGAGGAATCCCTCGCAGACCTGGATGAGCGCGGCATCATCCGCATCGGCGCCGAGGTCACCGCAGGCGACATCCTCGTCGGCAAGGTCACCCCGAAGGGAGAGACCGAGCTGACCTCCGAAGAGCGCCTACTGCGCGCCATCTTCGGTGAGAAGGCCCGCGAGGTGCGCGACACCTCCCTGCGTGTCCCCCACGGCGAAGAGGGCATCGTCATCGGCGTCCGCGAATTCAACGACGACGAAGACGACCTCAACCCCGGCGTCCGCCAGACCGTGCGCGTCTACGTCGCCCAGCGACGCAAGATCACGATCGGCGACAAGATGGCCGGCCGCCACGGCAACAAGGGCGTCGTGTCCAAGATCCTCCCGGTCGAGGACATGCCCTTCCTCGCCGACGGCACGCCCGTCGACATCATCCTCAACCCGCTGGGTGTCCCCGGCCGAATGAACGTCGGCCAGGTGCTCGAGTACCACCTCGGTTGGCTCGCCCACCAGGGCTGGGATGCCTCGGCCGCTGTCGAGGCCGGCGAAGAGTGGGCAGCGCACCTGCCCGCCGACGGCATCAAGACCGAGCCGGGCACACCCGTCGCCACCCCCGTGTTCGACGGCCTCGAGGCCGACGAGCTCGCGGGCCTGCTGCGCAACGTGAACCCGAACCGCGACGGCGACGTCCTGACCAACTACGAGGGCAAGGCGCGCCTGTTCGACGGCCGCTCCGGCGAGCCGTTCCCGTACCCGATCTCGGTGGGCTACACCTACATGCTCAAGCTCCACCACCTGGTCGACGACAAGATCCACGCCCGCTCCACGGGCCCGTACTCGATGATCACGCAGCAGCCGCTGGGCGGTAAGGCCCAGTTCGGCGGCCAGCGCTTCGGCGAGATGGAGGTGTGGGCCCTGGAAGCTTACGGTGCCGCCTACGCCCTCCAGGAGCTGCTGACCATCAAGTCCGACGACACCACCGGCCGCGTCAAGGTGTACGAGGCCATCGTCAAGGGCGAGGACATCCCCGAGCCCGGCATCCCCGAGTCCTTCCGAGTCCTCATCCAGGAAATGCGCTCGCTGTGCCTGAACGTCGAAGCTCTCGACGCGGCCGGCAACGTCATTGACCTGCGTGAGCAGGACGAAGACTTCAATGCGCGTGAGGACCTGGGCATCACTCTTGATGCTCGTCCGAACGCTGCGGCGACCATCGATGCGATCTGATAGGGAGAGATAACTTTGCTGGACGCCAAAACGTTCGACAGCCTGAAGATCACCCTGGCCACCGGCGACGACATCGCCGTCTGGAGCCATGGTGAGGTCAAGAAGCCGGAGACCATCAACTACCGTACGCTCAAGCCCGAGCGCGACGGCCTGTTCGGTGAGCAGATCTTCGGCCCCACCCGCGACTGGGAGTGCGCGTGTGGCAAGTACAAGCGCGTGCGCTACAAGGGCATCGTGTGCGAGAAGTGTGGAGTTGAGGTCACTCGCTCCCGCGTCCGCCGTGAGCGCATGGGTCACATCGACCTCGCCGCCCCCGTCACGCACATCTGGTACTTCAAGGGTGTTCCCTCGCGCCTGGGCTACGTGCTCAACCTCGCGCCCAAGGACCTCGAGAAGGTCATCTACTTCGCTGCCTACATGATCACCGAGGTCGACGAAAAGGGTCGCCACGAGGATCTGGCCGAACTGCGCGCCGAACTCGAAGTGCAGAAGAAGCAGATGGAGAACAACCGCGACGCGACGATCAACGACTTCGCGGAGCAGCTCGAGTCCGACATCGCCGCCCTCGAGAAGGACGGCGCCTCGCAGGCCGAGCGCGAGCGCGCTCGCAAGCAGGGCGAGCGTGAGATGGCCAAGATTCGCCGCCGCTTCGACGGTGACATCGAAGGCCTCGAGGCCGTGTGGGAGCGCTTCAAAGACCTCAAGGTCGGCGACCTCGAGGGCGACGAGCGCCTCTACCGTGCGATGGTGGCCCGCTACGGCACCTACTTCAAGGGTGACATGGGCGCATCCGCCATCCAGAAGCGCCTGGAGACCTTCGACCTGGAGGCCGAGGTCGCCGCGCTGCGTCAGACCATCGCCTCCGACTCCGGCCCGCGCAAGGCTCGCGCCATCAAGCGCCTGAAGGTCATCAACGCCTTCGTCGCGACCGGCAACTCGCCGGCCTCGATGGTCCTCACCAAGATCCCCGTGATCCCGCCGGACCTGCGCCCGATGGTTCAGCTGGACGGTGGCCGCTTCGCGACCTCCGACCTCAACGACCTGTACCGCCGCGTCATCAACCGCAACACCCGACTCAAGCGCCTGCTCGAGCTGGGTGCCCCCGAGATCATCGTCAACAACGAGAAGCGCATGCTTCAGGAGTCCGTTGACGCCCTCTTCGACAACGGCCGCCGCGGCCGCCCCGTTGCGGGCCCGGGCAACCGTCCGCTGAAGTCGATCTCGGACATGCTCAAGGGTAAGCAGGGTCGTTTCCGTCAGAACCTGCTCGGTAAGCGCGTCGACTACTCGGGTCGTTCCGTTATCGTCGTCGGCCCGCAGCTGCAGCTGCACCAGTGTGGTCTGCCCAAGCAGATGGCCCTGGAGCTGTTCAAGCCCTTCGTCATGAAGCGCCTGGTCGAGAAGAACTACGCGCAGAACGTCAAGGCCGCCAAGCGCAAGGTGGAGCGTCAGCGCCCCGAGGTGTGGGACGTCCTCGACGACGTCATCCGCGAGCACCCCGTGCTGCTGAACCGTGCACCTACGCTGCACCGCCTCGGCATTCAGGCGTTCGAGCCCCAGCTGATTGAGGGTAAGGCTATCCAGCTGCACCCCCTCGCCTGTGGCGCCTTCAACGCCGACTTCGACGGCGACCAGATGGCTGTCCACCTGCCGCTGGGCGCTGAGGCGCAGGCCGAGGCCCGCATCCTCATGCTGTCGACGAACAACATCCTCAAGCCCTCCGACGGCCGCCCCGTGGCCATGCCGTCGCAGGACATGATCATCGGTCTGTTCCACCTGACCTCGACGCCCGACCCGTCGGTGCCCGTCGAGAAGGACGAAGACGGAAACCCCGTGATTCCGTACTTCTCCAGCCAGGCGGAAGCCCAGATGGCGTTCGACGCCGGCAACCTGGACCTGAACGCAACCGCGCGCATCCGCTTCGCCGACGGCACCGTGCCGCCCGAGGGCTGGGAAGCCCCCGAGGGTTGGGAGCCCGGCGACGACCTGATCCTCGAGACCAGCCTCGGCCGCGCGATCTTCAACGAGCAGCTGCCCACCGACTACCCGTTCGTCAACGAGGTCGTCGGCAAGAAGCAGCTCGGCAACATCGTGAACACGCTGACCCAGCGTTACCCGAACGTGCTCGTGGCGGACTGCCTCGACGCGCTGAAGTCGGCCGGCTTCCACTGGTCGACCTGGTCGGGTATCACGATCGCGTTCTCCGACATTCAGGCCTCGCCGCGTAAGCGCGAGATCCTGGCCCGCTACGAGGCCAAGGCCGCCGAGATCGTCGAGCAGTTCGAGACCGGTATCATCCTCGAGGAGACCCGCTACGAGGAGCTCGTCAAGCTGTGGCTGCAGTGCACCGAAGAGGTCGCTGAGGACATGCGCGCGAACTTCACCGAGCGCAACACCGTGTACCGCATGGTGAACTCGGGTGCCCGTGGTAACTGGTCGCAGGTTCAGCAGATCGCCGGTATGCGTGGCCTCGTGTCCGACCCGAAGCAGAAGCTGATCGAGCAGCCCATTAAGGCGAACTACCGCGAGGGCCTGACGGTTCTCGAGTACTTCATCGCCACGCACGGTGCCCGTAAGGGCCTGGTCGATACGGCTCTGCGTACCGCCGAGTCTGGCTACCTGACCCGTCGTCTGGTCGACGTCTCGCAGGACGTCATCGTCCGCGAGGCCGACTGCGGCACCCGCGCCGGCCTGAAGATCGACATCGCTCACAAGAACGAGTTCGGTGAGTGGGAGGC
>JAHYYD010000126.1 GCA_019425105.1 Actinomycetota bacterium | reverse complement strand
CCAGGTAGGCCCATCAAACCCGCGCTGATGCCCGCCGGCAGGACCGGCCCCTTCGTCATCGTCGAGGCCATAACGCTCCTCGAGCGCACGGAAAAGCTGAAGGGTCGTTGCCAGCGCACACATCACCTGCTGCACAAGCTGCGCATCCGTCGCGCCATACTCGTAATCAGCATTCACCTCGGCGACGACACGGTCACCCTCGTCCTGGTCAGCGACGTAGGCCTTGGGCCACAGGAACTCGCCGTGCCACGCCTGCAGGAAGTCACGCAGATCCTCACCACATTCAATGGGAACGAGGCTCTTCATGAAGGCAACGATCGACAGCACCTCGCGAGAGTCACCGAGGAAGCGGAAGCAGAACAGATGCCCTTCCCACAAACCGCAGAGATCCCCGTCGTTATCGATACGCCACGTCCATCCCTCAGAGTCAAACAGGAGGCCCAAGCGCTCCTGCGTGATGGGGCGAACCATATCGAAACGATTGGCTTCAAACTCCGAATTACCCGTGACAATTCCTTCCGGAGGTGCTGCTTTGCTACCTCCCCATTGTTCCATATCAGAGGCGGTATCGTCCGGCAGATTGCGGCGGCGAGGCGTCTCCTCACCGTCGGCTCCTCCGTCGGCATCCGCCCGCCATAGCCAGCCCATGATGTTCCCCTATTCGTGCCGATGTTCATTGACGCGCCACTGCGTCGCTACAGACGGGGCGAGAGTGCGCCGACCGCCCCCCACGATGGTCTGCACATGCATTTCCATTGGCGCCTCCTCCGCTCACCTCATCGTGTTACCAGCACGTGTCTTGGTGCTTTCACAGTAGCGTAGAAACCGCGAAAAACCAATGCCCCCAAGGCTTTTGCGTCGCCGCCGAACGCCACCACTGCGACATCGCCGCACCATCGTCGCAGCTCACCCGGGGGGCATGGCGCAACTATTTTTCATTTGTATTCTTGATCACATTTGCGATTAGCTCTTGCAGAATGCAAAGGTTTCTACTAAATAGACCAATTTGTATTGATTGAGCCCGGAGAATCCTCGGAAATCCCTTCAGTACACGGCAGGCGGCATGAGAGACGCCAAACAGGGTCAGTCCCGGCACTGCCCCTCGGCTCCTACCGGAGCCACAGGGAATGCGAGAGCCAGGGCGGGCAGCGGCAGCGGACGCGCGGTCTTGGCAACCAGCCAACGCAGCGCCCACTCCGCGGGACCACGAGAGGTTCCCCCGACCTCGGCGATCACACAACCGAAGCCGATCAGCGCCCAGACCCCCAGCGCAAGAAGCCCCGAAACCGCAACCCCCAGGACACGTACGCCGAACGCGCCAAGCACGCCGAACACAAAAATAAAGAGCAGCGTCTGTGACAGGTAGGCGGTCATCGAGCGTCGGCCGATCGCGCTCAGGAACGCGCACACCGAGCCGAGATTCTCGCGTGGCCCGCCTCCTACGAGCGCGAGCAGCGCCAGCCAGCCGCAGGCTCCCGCGACGCCGGAGGCATGGAAGAGCGGATACGACCAGGACGCCGACCCGGCAAAAGCCCAGTCCAGCTGCATGAGGGCGAAGGGAACGGCCCCCAGCGCGCCGATCAACAGGCCACCACACGCGATCCCTGCCAAGAGCGCACCACGCCCACGCGGATCCTGCAGGAGGCCCCAGCGCGCAACTCCCACGCCAATCATGACGCAGGGGACGACGAGCGCCGTCAGGACAGTCATCGGCGTCGCGATAAGCCAGGAGGCAAGCGACACCAGCGGATACCCGGCATCCAGCTGGACGGGATCGTGGAACTCAAACACCATCGGCTCGCGCCCTGCCATCGCCGCCATCGACCAAATCCCGAGCATGCTCAAGGAGGCGATGATCGCGCCGATCAGTACGCGCAGCCACGCGCGCCTCATAACGATAACCTCGGCGAAAATGACCGCCACGAGACCGTACGCGCCGATAATGTCACCCGCGAAGAAGATCCCATGCACCAGGCCGAACGCCAGCATCCACCAGCCACGGCGGCGAATCAGGCGCGCGGCCGCGCGGCGCGCACGACGCTCAACAGCGTCACGGACAATCTCCCGCTGGAGAGGATTCCACCCGGCGCTCAACTCGGGGAGAATCGCATCCATCGCGACGCGGCGCTCGCGCTCGATCGTGCGCGAGGCCATGATCGCCATACCAAAGCCGAACAGAATCGAAAACAGCGGGTACGCGCGACGGTCCACGAACAGGGTTCGCACCAGGTACCACCACTGATCGGCGTCGTTCATGGCCGCCAGCGCCGCCTCACCCGCGTGCGGCGCGTCCGGAAAATAGCGCAGCCAGAAGGGCACATTTGCCAGCGCAATGAGCGCGAGCATGAAGCCGCGCGCGACGTCGGGGGCGGGGAAACGCACCTGACGTTCGCCCGTGAAAGACAGGGTGTGCATGGCATCCTTCCTCGTGGTGGTGTCGGTGCAGCAAAGGGGCGAGGCCGGAGATCCTCCGGGGCCTCGCCCCCTCACGCGCGAACTGCTGTCATCCGATAGCCGACATCATCGCCTGCTGTTGAATCTCTCGGCGCCTGCCGTTGGCTTTCACCACGAGCACGATGCCGATGATCATGATGACCGTGCCGCCGACGCCGACGACCGTGGACCAAATGAGGCCGTTCGTCCCCGACTTGGTGACGTCACCGGCGCTGAAATCCATGCCCGCAATGTCGGCCCCCGCAGGCAGACCCTCACAGTCGATGCGGTAGGTACCCGCGGGCAGATCCGTGGCCGTGTAGTAGTTGTTGACCCCTGCGAACGTGTGCATATCGTAGACGTCGCCATCCGTGTCCGTCATCGTGCACGACGTTGCCTCGGCGTCACCGAGGAGGATCGTGTACTGTCCGTTGGCGCCAACCTCGACGGTCCCGCCATTGGTAATGCTGACGGCGTTCACATTCTCGGGCGTTTCCGTGTTGACGCCTGAGAAAGCGACCACAGCGAAGATGACCGGGGCGATGATCAGCATCATCAGCAGGCCGAGGACGATCATGATCGTGCCGGGGGCTCGACTGGGCAGCTTCATGATGGGCATGACCGCGGGGCCGCTGTAACCGGCACCCGGATAGGCACCCTGAGGAGGCATCGCGCCGTTCGCACCATCTTGTCCGTACTGCGGCCAGGGGGTGCCCTGCTCGCCGGAAGCTCCGTAAGGCCTGGGGTTCGACATGAGGAAATCCTTCCTAGGAATTCGTTTGTGCCAGCATAGCAACGCAGGGGCTCAGCGCGGGCCCCGACGGCGTCATCGGGCCTCGTGAACGATGCGCAGGCGCTCGGCGCGCAGCTGGGCAACACCGGGGACCTCGAGAGGTTCTAGCGCAGACCCCGTGGCGCGCTGCAGCAGCAGGTCCGCCAGCTCCGGATTACGCGCGAGAGCAGGGCCGTGCATATAGGTCGCGATGATGGACCCCTGGACGGCGCCGTCGTAGCGCACCTCGGGTGGGGTCGTGCCGCGAGGCGTGCCGTTGCCGACGCCGGACAGGACGCGTCCCAGCGGGGCCGCATCGGGGCCGAGGACGGTACCGCCCCCGTGATTTTCAAAGCCCGTCAGAGTCTGCGTGAGGCCGTCGAGAACGGGCTCACAGACGAGCTCACCGATCGCACGGTGCCCCTGAGGCTCGGTCGTGATGTCGAGGACGCCCATGCCCGGCACGCGAGCGCCGCGCGCATCCTCGTACCAGTGGCCGAGGACCTGCAGGGATGCGCAGATCGCTAGGAGCGGGCGGCCCGCATCGAGGGCGCGGGCGAGGCCCGAGGTGCGGCGGAACTTGTCGGCAGCGAGCGCCTGAGCGGTGTCCTCGCCGCCGCCGAGCGTGTAGATGTCGAGGCTGTCAGGGATCTCCTCGGTGAGCCCAACGTGGACGACCTCGGCGTCGATGCCGCGCCTGCGGGCGCGTTCGGCGAGAATCAGCGCATTGCCGCTGTCACCGTAGGTACCCAGCACCTCGGGCATGAGGACGCCGATTCGCAGCGTGGAGGCGCTCATCGCGTGCCTTCCTTTCGATCGAGCAGGACCTTGAAGTCGCGCATGGCCGTGTAGTTGAGGAGTATCTCGACGCGGCCCGGCTCGCAGAGCGCCAAGGCATCCATGGGCAGCGGGACGAGGTCGCAGTGCACGCCCGCGTATTCGAGGCGCACAGCAAGGTCGGCACCGCGCTCACCGCAGGCGACAACGCGACGCCCCTCGCGCTTCACGGCGGAGAAGTCGACGTCCCACAGCCAGGAGAGGTCCTGGCCGTCGGGAACCTGGCCGTTGACGCCGATGACGACCTGATCGACGCGCGGGTCGATCATCGTCATGGCTTCCTGCCATCCTGCCGGGTTCTTCGCCAGCATCAGACGGGCACGGCGCCCGTTGACGTCGTGCACGGAGTAGCGCCCGGCGACCTCGGTGACGCCGCTGACGGCGGCTGCCGCGACAGCCGGGTCGATACCCATGGCGACCGCTGCGGCGACCGCCTGCGCTGCATTGCCGAGGTTCGCGCGCCCGGGAAGCAACAGGTTAAGGGGGACGCTGATGCCGTCCGGTCCGCGCAGCGTCGCACGCGGCCCTTCGGGGGAGAGCTCAACCTCCTCGAGCCACCACTCGGGCTGCGGACGGCTCGTCAGTTCCGGCAGTTCCTCCCCCTCGAATGCGGGGATCAGATGCCAGTCGTCACCGGAGCGGATAACACGCCCACCGCGCGGATACGCGGCAGAGTCACCACCCCATCCTCCACCGGCTGCGACCCACACGACGTTCGGATTGTCGGCGGCGGCCGAGGCGATGAGGGGGTCATCGCAGTTCGCGACGACGACGGCGTCCGGATGAGCCGAGGCCCCCTCGCGCAGGCGACGCTCCACCGCTCCGATCTCCCCCACACGATCAAGCTGGTCGCGCGAGAGGTTGAGGTAGACGAAGACGGCCGGATCCACGTCGGCCGCAACGGCGGGGACGTGCATCTCGTCGACTTCGAGGGCGGCACGCGTCGCACCCTTGCCCTGCATGAGAGCCGTGAGGACGCCCGACGTCATGTTGTCGCCGTTGATGTTCGAGGCGACACGACCAGCGCTTTCGAGCGCCGCACGCACCATGCGCGTTGTCGTCGACTTGCCGTTCGTGCCGGTGACGATCACGGATGAACAAGGGGCGGCCAACTCCTTGAGGAGCTTCGGGGAGATACGCAGCGCGACCTCGCCGCCAATCATGCCGCCAGAACCGCGCCCAAGGGCCCGGGACGCGAAGCGGGCAGCCCCGCCTGCAGCCATAGCCAGGCGAGAGCGCACCGACAGGTGATGCGAAGAATTCGTCATGTATCCACGTTAACGCATGCGGGGTGCTGGCCGCGTCGCCGACGCATATCGGCCTCCCCCACCAGGACGAGGCCGGGGACCACCGAGAGGGTGGCTGTCCTCGCGCGACACGCGGATGTGTCCCCGACCTGCGCAGATAGTTACGCATTGCATACTGACGTTACATACGCCATTTCTGTGTGATGGCATCGATATTGCTCGGCGGTTTATTTCGACCGCTCAGCCGCCCGACAACACCGCCCGAGCAGCCCAAGATCTCAGCATTTTCAAGGAAAACACCTCATCGTCGATAAACTTGCAGGTCAGAGGGCATTTCAGAAAAAGAGTTACGAATCAGACGCACATTTTTCCTACGCCCCCTGCACGTTTGCCCCAAGCGACGAACACCCCAAAAATCGACTACCGAAACCCACCGTGACCTGGTAAAACTATGTTCAGCGGGCGCAAGCCTGCCGCCTGTTCCAGGCTTCGGTCGGGAATCCTGTGTGCCCCCGGATTCTCGATCGAATATGCTGCGGGACCCATCCACTGGATGGGTCCCGCAGTCCTTTATGTCTCAGTGTCGTGCCACTGAGGACCAATGCGCCTCTCTCAGTGTCGTGCCACTGAGGACCAATGCGCCTCTCTCAGCGTCGTGCGACTGAGAACCGATGCAGCCTTCTCAGCGCCCTACTGACAAGAGCGATGCGGGTTACCGCTGGGGGACGAGCGTCCCCTCGATGACGTTGCGCGCCTTCGAAGGCGGCGGCGCCGGAAGCTCCGAGCGCGCCGACGTCTGGGCGGCCGCGAGCGCAGCAAGAGCGCGCACAGGGCTCCACACGGTGAGGGAGCCACCGGAGCCATTCGTTCGCCGTGACGTGCGATCCCACGGCCGCTGGCCTCGCTGTAGTGGCATGACCTGACCGTCCGCGGACGCAGCAAACACTCGATTGCGCCTGGCTTCAGCGGCCGTGACCGCGTCGCGCAGGGCGTCCCGTTCCTCTTCCAGGGCCTCGACGCGGCGCTCGAGCTCGAGGATGCGTCGGATTCCTGCGAGGTTGATGCCCTCTTCCTGGCTCATCCGCTGCACGTCGCGCAGACGCTGCACGT
>JAHYYD010000125.1 GCA_019425105.1 Actinomycetota bacterium | reverse complement strand
AGAACGCTCGCGAGCACCTCGTGGACGACTACCTGCCGCGCGCTTCCCTCGCCGTGAACCAGGCGGGTGCTGCCCTGCAGGCTCGCGGTTCGCTGTCGGATCGCGCTCGCCGCGCGTCCGAGGCCTCGGCCGTCGCCCTCGCGACGCCCACGCCTAAGCGCCGCAAGTGCCGCGTGCTGCGTGCCTTCGGCCTGACGGCCCTGGTGGGTGCCGTCGCCGGTGCGGGCTACATCCTGTGGAAGCGTTCGCAGCCGATCGAGGACCCGTGGGCCGAGGAGTACTGGGCCGATCTGGACACGGATTCCTTCGTGCCGGACACCGAGGCCGAGAAGGCCACCTTCGAGGCGGGCGAGTGAGCCTAACCTTCTGAGAGGTTTTTACCTTGGGGGCCGCGACGCGCTGCGTCGCGGCCCCCAATCATTTGTCGCCCCTCGCCAGCGCTATCACTTGCGACGACTAATTCCTTTCGTTATCGCTCACCCACGAATACCCCGCATTTTGCGACCTTTTCCGGTTGGTCATATGATGAAGGTCATCTCATTGACGTCTGCAGGCCGCGCCTGCGCTTGTTTCGCCTGGAGGTTTTCGTGAGCGACGTGGGCTTCGACTCCAATAAGCATGATCTGACACGTCAGGATGCGCAAAAGGGTGCAGAGTCCCTCCAGACCGCGGCGGATGCCATCAACACCTTCGCTGACGCGCAGGTTGAATCCGTGTGGGGCGAGGAGGCCGGCGTCGACGCTGCGCGTCGCGCCCTTCAAGATTCTTATTTCGTGCTCCGCGATGGATTCAAGGGGGAGCGAGAGCACTTCCTCGACTTCGGCACAAAGGTTGACCAGTCCGAGAAAGAGTTTCTGCAAATGGAGGAGCAGAACGCGGATTATTTCTCGCAGACGAACACAGCCATGGTCCAGGATCCTGCCGTCGCCGCAGCGGCCGCCGGATCGGGTGCTGGTACCGGGGCGGGTTCACCCGCTTCGATGTCCCAGGCATCGCCGTCGGAGTCGCAGGATAACACCGACCCGAGCGCAGCCGGTAGCTCCGAGTTCTGAACCCACGAAAGGATAGTCCAGTGGTTCACAGCCCCATGTACCACCGTCTCATGCGTTTCGTGGAGGACGCGAAGGCGAACGAGGCCTTGTCCGACTACGACAGCCAGCACCGTTCAACTCTGGAAGCCATGCGCGAGGCGCAAGAGTACATTGAGCATTTCCGCCAGTATCAGGGCTTCCAAGGTCAAACCGGCGACGCCATCGATAAGTGGCTTGAGGGTGCCGAGCGTCGTCTTGAGCTATGGCGCTCTAGTTATCTGGCCACGACACAGGTTGAGGTTGAGATGCGCCGCGTCATGCAGCACGCGCGCGAGGAGGCGGAGATGCTTTCTCCTGTCCTCGTTGACGCACGGCTGGATAAATTGCGCGACGTGGCCGAGGTGACGATCCCCGTCATGGAGCAGTACGGCCTCGTCGGCAAAGCATTTAATGCGGTCGCATCGACCGGCGCGGCCGTCTACGACGCGATCGCGGCCCAGGCCAACAATGACCGGGAGGCCGCCTCGACGGACATCCTCCAGCGACTCAACGACTCCATGCAGAGCCTTGCCAACCACGCTACACGCGCCAAGGAGCTGCAGGAACAACTGAAGGATAGCAACAAGATATGGGACCCGGGCGATCTACCTCACCCCTCCGATCCGACTGTCGCCGATCAGCTCGACAAAGGAAACAAAGGGGTGTCGCCACACGATCCTGGCGTGTATCCGGGCAACAGGGATACCGACTACGGTCGATCGGACGGGCGCGGCCCCAATTCAGGACTCTACCCGAGTGGCTACGCTGACCCAACCTCGCAGGACGCGGACGCCGAGAAACTGCGCAAGCTCCAGTCCCAGCGCATCCCTGATCGCTTCAACAGCGAGGGCGAGCCGGGCAGCCGGAGCAAGCCCATCACCGATCCCGAGGACCTGATGGGCATCGACCTGCTGCACACGCGCATCGGCGGAGAGCGCTACGCCAACGGCACCGTCGGCGGATACACCCCCGCTCCTCCAAGCGATCGCTACCATCCTCTGTGGAACCTTAACGGGGGACCCTCCACCCACTTCGACCCCTCCGGGCGTACAAGCCATGCGGGTGCGGGTGCCCTCGGCGCTGGTGTTCTCGGTGCGGGTGCCCTCGGTGCCGCCGCCCTCGGTGCGCGCGGCGCATCTCGTCTGGGTGCGGGAGCGGGCAGCGCACTGGGTCGCGGTGGCGCAGGTGGACTTGGTTCCGCGGGCCGTTCAGGTATTGGCGGCATCAGTGCATCTGGCCGCGGTGGCGCCGGCGGCATCGGCGCATCCGGTCGCGGTGGCGCAGGTGCCGGCGGCCTCGGCGGGCTACGCGGGGGTTCAGCTTCCGGAGGCCGCTTTGGCTCCAACGGCCTGGCTGGCAGTGCAAGCGCATCGGGTGGTACGACCGGCCTCACGGGCACCAAGGGCATCGATGGGGCGGCTGAAGCCGCTGGTAAGACGAGCAGCGGCAGCGCCGCTAGCGGTACGGGCGCTTCCGGCAGGCCGGGGATGGGCGGCTTCATGGGCGCGGGGGCCGGCGCGGGTGCCGGCGGCGGCAAGGATGATAAGAAGGGGCGTCGACACAAGTACACGGCCTTCAAGTTCGAAGACGATGACGAAGACGGTCTGCCTCCCGGCTACGTCAATCCGATGTCGCAGACCTACGGCTCGGACAAGGACCTGAAGCCTGCCTCCCACAAGGACGACGGATGGGATCCTCGGCAATGGTAACCACGAACCACGTTTCTGACCGCCGTCGCAGGCTGCGGCTTGCGGGTGCGTTTGCGATGATCCTGGCCCTGGCGGCCGGGGCTATCGCCCTGCCCGCCGCTCCCGCTCACGCGACCGACCCCATCACGGTGGCCGACCAACCTTACTTCGCCTACTACCACCTCGATCAGGCACGCGCGAAAGGCTACACCGGCAAGGGCGTCACCATCGCACTTCTCGACGGCGAGGTGGACACCAGCGCACCCGAGCTGGCCGGTGCCACCATCATCGACAAAACACCGTGTACCGTCACTTCCAGCGCCTACTCGAAGAGCCACGGCACGGCCATGGCCTCGCTCCTGGTCTCCAAAGAGTACGGCGTCGCACCCGACGCAACCCTGCTGTCCTACCGAACGAAATACGTCCAAGATGGAGACACGGCGGAATCAGATTGCCGTGGCCACCATGGCAACACGCTCGACGAGCCCGAGTGGCTGATCAATCAGGCCATCACTGACGGCGCCCAAATCATCAGCATCTCGGCATCAAGTGGAGACACGAGCGACGCCGTGAAGTGGGCGATCGCCCGCGCCAACGCCCTGGGCGTCATCGTCGTGAGCGGCGCAGGAAACGACAACGAGGAAAATACTATTGACAGCTTCGGCAAGTGGTCCGGGGTGGTCAGCGTCAGCGCCATCGACACCTCCGGCAAACGCGCCGAATACTCCTCATGGGGCAAAGGCGTGACCGTGGCGGCTGTGGGAGACCCCATGATCGCTCACAACTACGAAACCGGCACCAATATCAGCACGAAAGGCACCTCCAACGCCACACCTCTCGTCGCCGGCTTCCTCGCGCTCGCCAAGCAGAAGTGGCCCAACGTCACCAGCAACCAACTCCTCCAACTACTCACACACACAGCCCGAACCGATCAAAGCGGGTGGAACAAATACATCGGATATGGCGGAGCTGACCCCGGAGCCATGGTGAACACTGATCCCTCCCAGTACCCCGACGAAAACCCAATCATGGACAAGGGCTACAGCGACCTGGGTCCCACGAACGAAGAGACCCAGCAATACCTCGCAGGCCTCGTCGACCCCCGAAACATCGCCGGGGACTCCACCTACACCTACCGTGGCCTCGACGAAACCGTTGTACGAGACACCGACATCCCCACACCAATCCACCTGGGCACCAGCCCCCGCTACCACGCCAAATAAGGCATGACAAACCCCGCGCCAGCATCATTGACGAGGCCGGCGCGGGGTCTCGTGATCAGGGGATCAACCCTTTGCGGAAGAGTTCGTGACGGCAACGATGATGGCTGCGATGATGGCGGCGACGATAAGGATGAGGCCGATCGGCAGAATGTAGAACATCATTCCGACTGCAAGCCAGTACATGCCATCTCCGCCGTCTCCATGATTGCCCGGAACGAGGTCAATGACGGTCCACGCAATGAAGGGTGAGAGCGCAAGCAGCATGCCTACCGCACACAAAGCGCCCGCCAGCTTGAACGACTTGCGAGGTTTCACGGGGGCGACGGGCCCGTAGCCATAGCCCACATACCCGGTCTGCGGGTAGCCCTGCGCAGCGGGTTGAGCCGCCCAGTACTGTTGCATGCCTTGATGAGGTGTCCCCTGAGGAGCTACACCGCCCTGCAGCTGGGAGAACGGCTGCTGCGGAGGCATCATGGGCGAGGCGTTCGGCTCGGGAACGTACGGGTTCGGTGTTGTCACAGTCTGTCCTTCCATCAGTGACAGGCGTCAGCGAGCTTCACCCGCCCCTGTCATCGCCTGTTTCTCGGTCACACACTACCTGTGAAAACGCATGTACTAGTTGGCCATCTCCCGAATACACTCGGCCCCGAAGGCGAGCACCAGCAGGATCCAGTGAGTATCACTCAGACGCTTACCGAGCTTGCTCATTGTGAATTCCCGCGGGGTCGACGCGTAGGCCATGCCCTTAAGCCCTGCGTTGGAACACATGATGGTCGGGACGATGAGAACGAGGAGGATCACCATTGGGGCAACGAAGCCGATCCACCCAAGCCCACTGGCATCACGCATCGCGCGAGCGGTGTGCACGAGGGCAGCAGCGCCCACGATGGTGAGGACCGAGAGGACCCATGCGGCGATTCCACACGCGAGCGCCTTGCGTGCGAGGGCCGAGGAATTGGGCGGGCGCACCGGGACACCCTGCGGATAGCCGGGCTGAGGGTACGTACCCGCAGCCTGTGGCGGAGCGACAGGTCGCTGTCCATTCGACATAACGGGGTCCCTTCATCATCGCGGGGAGCCGACGTCGTCTCCCCAAAAAGTATTTCAAGAATTGAGATTATCGGAGAGGTGGGTTGCACGCAAGGAAGGCTGCCCGAGGAGAGCGTGCGGCACCTGGGCTGCGCGGGCACTCCCGCCTGGGGAACCCCCTGCGGCGCGGGCACATACGACTGCACACCCCGATTCCCTCCGCTCGGATAGGCGTTCGAGTTCGGGATGTGCGAATCCGGTGTGGTCATAGTCGCTCCTTCATTAGTTGATCGTCGCGACACCATCAGCAGGTTCGCTCGTCCGCGCACCCTTACAGAGATGCCATCGTTGGGCGTGCGCCAACAATCATCATCGATGCGTGGGACGTCCCCGCCGCGGCAACAATCACAACGATCATGAGGATTGCGAAAACGACGTACGGGCTCGCGTTGAGCAGGATTCCCAGCCAGTTGAGCTTGCGCGTCTTCGGCTTCCCGACGGCCCCCACGATACCGATAACCCCACCAGCGAGATTCGCCGGGCCAATGAACATCAGGGCGAAGAGAGGCAAGAAACCATACACTTCCTTGCCAGTCGGGTCAGGATCGGACGCACTGGCTTCGATAGCCAGCCACATGACGAGTATCGTCAGACCGATGAGGGCCCACCCGACAATACCCAGGGTGATCGACGCCCAGTTCACCTTCTGAACGACAGGTCCCTGGGGCACGGGGGCATAGCCCGGCGCATAGCCCTGGGGTGCCCTCGGATACCCCTGCGGCGCTGGCTGCACAGGCTGCGCGGGAACTGCGGGCTGCTCCGCAGGCTGCTGTGGATACGGCATACTCATTGACTTCCTCCGTCTCATTAACGTTATTTACATGCAACGGTCATCCGAAGACGAGTGTGGCCCCGGCAGTACAGGGAAACTAGGCAGTCAGATCCAGACAAGGAGACCAATAGCGATCACCCAGGGAAGAATATTCAGGCCGATACCGAGCAGGCTCCACATCCGCTGTCGGCCGGATACCGAGGGCCCCACCTTCTGGGAGCCACTAATCAGACCGATAAGATTAATGGGCAGAAGAACGCCCATGTACACGGTGAACGGGATGATCCATACAAAGCCACCGCCTTCGGGATGGTCACTGTGCACAGCACTGTCAACGATATAGGCGCAATACAGGAGTGACGGAACCAGGACACCCAGTCCGATGATCGCACAAATGAAGGACAGCCTACTGATCTTTTCCGGGACCTGACGCTGGGGCGCCAGCGAATATGGCACTCCCGCCTGGGGCACAACCTGCGGTGCCTGCTGCGCAGGCTGCACGGGCTGCACAGGCCGCGCGGGAGCTGCGGGCTGCCCCGCAGGCTGCTGAGGATAAGGGGTGCTCATTAGGTTCCTCCTTTATTGCACCGACA
>JAHYYD010000124.1 GCA_019425105.1 Actinomycetota bacterium | reverse complement strand
TCGACGGACCCTACCCCGACGCCACACGCACCATCACCCTGACCACCACCTGGGCAGGTACGGCCACCAACCCTTTCACCGGAGAAACCCAAACCATCAACGGCCTGGTCACCACAACGGAAACGACCGGCCCCTTCTACCTCGACCACCTCACCGTCTCAAACACCGACACCTGGGAAGAAAAACAAGGCCACTAACGGAAGTTTGACAGTGAACCGCGCTACAATCTGCCACCTCGAATGCGTGAAACACGCGTGAAACAGACGAAGGAGGGCGAGAACTAAACCGCGTGGCCAGGCACTGCAGCTGAAAGTGCCAGGCGCGCCTACGCCACCACCATGGCGACAGTTCCCGCGCACATGAGAGCGAGGCCAAGCAGGTAGCGCCGCGTGAAACGCTCGTGAAACGCCGCGGCCGACACTGCGACCGTCACGAGAATCGACAGCTTGTCGATGGGCACCACGACGGATGCAGGCCCATCCTTCAGCGCGTGATAGTAGGCCAGCCACGACGCGCACGTCGCAGCGCCCGACGCGACGATAAACGCGACCTCCCGGCCGGGGGGCAGCCGAACCTCGCCCATCCGCCCCTGCGCGCCAACGATCGCCCACGCCATCGCCAGCACCACGAGGGTGCGCACCGCAGTTCCAAGCGTCGGATCCACCCCCGAAATGCCGACCTTCCCGAGGATCGACGTCAACGCGGCGAACAGCGCAGACGCGAGCGCAAACGTCAGCCAGCTGCCACCCCCGTGCAGCGCACGCGGCAGGCCTGAGAGGTCGGAGGGCTCCACCATGAGAAGCGTTCCCGCCGTGATGGTGGCGATCCCGATGACACCCCACAGGCTCACGGGTTCGCCCAGTAAAACGAGCGCGAGGATGATCGCGAGGACCGTCGACAGCTTGTCGATGGGGGCGACGCGGGAGACATCCCCTCGAGACAGTGCCGCGAAGTAACACAGCCACGAAGCCCCCGTCGCCAGTCCGGACAGAACCAGGAACAGCGCAGAAGTCCCACCGATAGACGCAACGCAGGAAGCGGAGCCGGTCAGAAGCGCCATGCCCCACGCGCCAACGGCGACGATGACCGTGCGCAGCGCCGTCGCGACGGTCGAATTCGTCGAGGCGACGCCCGCCTTGGCGAGGACGGACGTCAATCCTGCAAACAGGGCAGACAGGCAGGCCGCGACGATCCACATGAGATCAGCCTAGGCCCGGAATGAAAGGCAGCGCATCTGAGAGAGATGACGGTGTGTCATGTGCACCAGACTGCGGAAAAAGTACGTTATAGTTGTCGCGTATCCAGGCCTCGTGTTGGGGTCACAACGCGGTGTAAAGGAATGACATGTGGGGCAGCCTCAACAAACCGGGTGCTCATGGTGAAAACGTCGGGAATGGGCGAGACCTCCAGCGTGAAACAAGCGGTGGGGACTTGACGGCATCTCAACGGAGCGAGGCTGAACAGCATGCGGTCGAATTCCTGAAGAAGGTCGTGCGCGTGCCCGGCGTGTGCATCAACCGCGACGACTTCCTGCGCCAGGAACTGCGTGAGCGCGGTGTGCCCGAAGAGGTGATTCGGAGGGCGATCGACACCAGCCCTGCGTTCGCTGGTGTCCCGCTAGCTGATCTCGATAGGCTGGCTGAGCAAGCTATCTCCTACGAGACGAACAAATCCGCAGCAATGTCCTTCGCGGCGGGTATCCCCGGAGGATTTGCGATGCTCGGGACGATTCCCGCTGACATCACGCAGTACTACGTGCATGCCTTCAGGATCGTGCAGAAGCTTGCATACCTCTACGGATGGCCCGAATTGCTTAGTGCGAAGGAAGAGGTGGATGACGGGACGATCGGGATCGTCGCTATTTTCTTTGGTGTGATGCTCGACGTTGAGGAAGCCGCCATGTCCCTTTCCTCATTCGCCAGTTCGGCTGTGATGGACACGGTAAAAAAACAAGTGACTAAGCAGTTCCTGGTGAAGACATCATGGTACCGGGCTGCTAAAAAGACTCTGCAGTATATCGGCGTCAATCTGACCAAGAAAGCCTTTA
Source organism: Actinomycetota bacterium (assembly GCA_019425105.1). GTDB lineage: Bacteria > Actinomycetota > Actinomycetes > Actinomycetales > Actinomycetaceae > Pauljensenia. The sequence continues at coordinate 4,425 of JAHYYD010000124.1, read as the reverse complement.
CTCAGGGATTCTCAAAGGTGCTCCCCGTCATTGGTGGTGTTGTATCGAGTGGCTTGACTTTTATGTCGCTTCAGTCGCAGTCATCTCGACTGAAGAAACACCTGCGCGAGCTTCCTCCTCCCGGTATTGATAATGAGATGTGGAAGCGGGTCATCACAGCAGCGAACTCTGTCGAACAGGAACAGAGCATCGTGGGTGCTGTCGATGCGGCTTTCCAAGGGAGAGTTGGGATCGCTGCGGTTGGCGTGGTGAGTGCAGCGTCGGGTGTTACGAGCGGCGTCAAGAGCTTCTTCGGTCGTCGCGGATAAGGGTCTTCATTGACGAGGCCGGGGCCGGGGAGGCGCTTAACCGCGAACGAAGCGCAGGCCTCGGCGCAGTGTTTAACGGGCCACTGTTTCCTACTTTTTCTGCCCCGAGAGTGGGAAAACCTGCCACCATATGCGGGTGAATGAGACGACGAAACCGGCCCTGGCCTCGTCCCAGACCGAGGCGGGCCCCCTGATCCTGCAGGCATTCGCCTGGGACATGGCCCCGGACGCCAGCCACTGGCGCTACCTCGCCGAGCACGCCCAAGAGATCGCGGACCTGGGCGTCACCATCATCTGGCTGCCGCCCGCCTACAAGGGGCACGAGGGTATCAACGACGTCGGCTACGGCGTCTACGACCTCTACGACCTGGGCGAGTTCGACCAGAGGGGCTCCGTCCCCACGAAGTACGGGACGAAGGACGAATACCTGGCCGCCATCGAGGCCCTGCATGAGGCGGGTATCGCGGTATGCGCCGACATCGTCCTCAACCACCGCATGGGTGCCGACGCGACCGAGACCGTGCGAGCCACCCCGATCAACCCCCAGGACCGTCATGAGGCTATCGGCGAGCCCGAGATGATCGAGGCGTGGACTCGCTTCACGTTCCCGGGGCGTGGAAACGTGTACTCGGATTTCACGTGGGACTGGACGTGCTTCCACGGCATCGACTGGGATGAAGCCACGAAGCGCAACGGCCTGTGGCTCTTCGAAGGCAAACACTGGAACGAGTCCGTCGACACTGAGTTCGGCAACTTCGACTACCTCATGGGCTGCGATGTGCACGTCACCGATCCCCGCGTCAGTGAGGAGCTGGACCGCTGGGGTCGCTGGTACGTCGAGACGACCGGCGTGGACGCGCTGCGTCTGGACGCCGTCAAGCACGTGGGATCGGACTTCTACGCCCGCTGGCTCGAAGACCTGCGCGCCTCGACGGGGCGCTTGCTGCCGGCTGTCGGCGAATACTGGAGCGGCGACGTGCGCGAGCTCGAGGACTACCTGGCGAGGGTCCCCGACGTCATGCTCTTCGACGTCCCCCTGCACTACCACCTCCACGATGCGTCGATTTCGGACGGCAACGTGGACCTGTCTCGACTGTGGGAGAACACGCTGACAGCGTCCCACCCCGACCAGTCCGTCACCTTCGTCGAAAACCACGACACCCAGCCCGGCCAGTCGCTGGCGTCCACGGTTGCCCCCTGGTTCAAGGCCGCCGCCTACGCCCTCATTCTCTTCCACGAGGCCGGGGTTCCCTGCGTCTTCTGGGGTGACCTCCTGGGGTCTCCAGAATCCGACGACCTGCCCGCCGTGCGCGAGCTACCGATCCTCATGGGGATCCGTGCCCGCGCGGCTGTCGGCGAGCAGCACAATGCTTTCGACGACGCGGACGTGGTCGGCTTTGCCCGCGAAGGCAAGGAAGAGATTCCCGGCTCCGGATGCGCGGTCATCCTCTCCGACCGGATGGCCGCAGACAAGACGCTCTACGTTGGAACGCGCCACGCGGGCGAGGAATGGGAATGCGTCATCGGCGGCCACCCGAGCGTGCGCGTCGCGGACGATGGGACCCTCACCGGCACCGTGAGCGACGGAGGCCTCAGCGTCTACGCGCCGCGCGCGTGAGCGCACCACACGCCCCGGCCTCGTCCCTGTCGATGAGGCCGGGAAACGTGCGTACGAGCGCTACTCCTGGGTGCCACCCAGGGCGGGAATGCGTTCGATCTGATCCTTGAAAAAGGCCTCGGCTGACGCGACGAAACGCTCGATGCTGGTCGAGACCTGCGCGTCCGTGAGCCCGTAGCGGGCGGTGACGAACTGCTCGGCGCACAGGCGCTGACGGCCGTCGTCCAGCGACGCCACGTAGACCTTCGGCCACGTGGTCGCCCCGTTCCAGTCATTGCACGCTTGAATGAGGCGCTGACGAAGCTCCATCGACACGTCCTCGGGGATCGCGGCCCACATGCTCAGGTCCGTGCCATCGTTCGCGATCGAGAAGATGAAGTAGCCGCGCCCGATGCCCATGTGCAGGCTCTGGTCTTCCACCCTGTAGTTGAAGTCGTTACGGTCGAAGTAATCGATTAGCCGTTGCACGTTGAGCGGACGCACGATGGTGCGGCGCGAAATGGCGGCCTTGCATTCGGCGATGATTTCCGGCGCGTCCTGGTTGGATGGATCCATGGCGACGCACTGCTGCAGGTACGTCAGCGCGCTCTCCTCCTCGTCCTGCCAGTACAGGGCCGTGCCAATCCGGTAGTACCAGCGAGGGTCCGCCATTCCTTCAGCTTCGACGCTGCGCAGCAGCTCGATCGCGTGCGCGATGTGATCGCGGAACGAATCCATGTAGGGCTGTGCGTAGTTGATGTAGGCGCGCGCCAGCAGACACGTCAGCTCGTAATCCATCACCGACGGGGGCTGCCCCTCGATGAGCGCGATGATCTTTTGGTGTTCCTTCTCCTCGTGCAAGAGATTAATCTGGTCGATGAGCGACGAGCGAGAATCCACGGAATCTCCTTCAAACGATGCCGAATGTGACTGCCTGATCACAAGCATAACAGGGCGCGTGGAGGCTCCGAACCGCTGATGGACCGCTCGCTGTGTAGGCTGACAGGATGGACCAGACCGGTATGAATGAGGACCGCGTAGACGACGACCTGCGTGCGCGTATGAGCGAGGCCGACGCCGCCCAGTGGGATGAAATCCAGCAGTGGAAAGCCTCCCAGCTGAGCGACAAACGCCCCCGCGCTATCACGCAGAAGATGAAGTCGGCAGCCCTGGCACCGGTGGGCAAAGCAGTGTCCATTGCGCGCAAGGTTCCCGGCGGGGAAGCGCTGACCCGAACTATGTCATCCGCAGCCCTCGGACTGGTCGAGCTGGCTGCCTCCGCATCCGAGGCCTCGGTGCGCCGCACGCGCATCCTCAAGGCTTATCGCGCGGCCGGACACGACGTGACAAGCCTGCGAGACATCCGCTCCCTGCCCCTCGACCAGGTGCTCGCGGTCAAGCCTCGCCTGAGCCTCGCATACTCGGGTACGGCAGCCGCGGAGGGGGCGGTCAGCGGCGTGTTCGCCTCCGGGGGCTCTCTCGCCGCTGTGCTCGGCATGGGGGTCGCGTCGGCGCCCGGCGTGGGTGTCACGGCCTCGGCGATGGCCGTCGATATCACGACCTTTCTGGCGGCGGCCACGCGTCTCGTCGCCCACACCGCTGCCTACTACGGCTACGACTCCGAGGATCCCTCAGAGCGCCTCTTTTCCACGATGGTCCTCTCCCAGGCGATCGACCCGGCCGGCAGCGGGCGTGACTTCGTCGTCGAAAAGCAGGCGACGATGCTCGCCTTCAACCAGGTGATGCGCGACCTCGCGCGCAAGGGATCCCTCGAGTCGCTCGGCGGAAGCGCGATCGTGAGCGCCATGAAATCACTCTTCTCAGCGATGGGCGTTCGTCTGGCAAGCCGCAAGCTCGCGCAGATCGTTCCCGTCGCCGGAATCGTCGTGAGCGCAGGGCTTAACGCGGCGCTCATGCGCACCATCGGGGAGACGGCAGATCATCTCTACCGGGAACGTTTCCTCGCAGAGCGTTACGGCCACGTGCAAGCGAGCGGCACGTCGACGGACCTCGTGCCATCAACCGGGCCTCAGGAGCTGAGCGTCGACGTCGCGCGTTACGTCGAACTCGCCGAGGCAGAGAGTCACCCGTAGAGGAGTGGCAGTCCCACTCCCTCTGTGACGTGGGCCTCTTTTTTGTAACCGTTGTAGGCTTGGGGTATGACGGATCAGCCGGAGGAAGAGAACAGCACGCGCGACGATATTCGGCAGCGCATGACTGACGACGATCGTGCTCAGTGGGATGCGATCCAGGAATGGAAGGCTGCTCAGGTTAACCCTCGCAGTCCTCGAGTCATCACTCAGCGCATCCGTTCGTACGTGCTCACCCCTTTGAAAAAAGTGGTTGGCTTCGCGGGCAAGATGCCCGGCGTCGCTACGGTTGCCGGCTGGATCTCATCGGCTGTCCTGGGGCTCGTCGAGAAGGCGACAGCAGCCGCTGAATCATCGGTTCGACGCGAACGAATCGTGAAGGCGTATCGCAGGGCCGGCAACGACGTGGAGTGTCTCGAGGACATCCGAA
>JAHYYD010000123.1:4953-6490 GCA_019425105.1 Actinomycetota bacterium | reverse complement strand
GCCGCCATCGAAGAGGCCGGGGGAACCGTCCTGACCCGCACGGGCGCGTTCGCGATGACGCGCGCAGCCGCGGGATGGACCCTCGAGTGCGGGCCGACCAAGCCCGGGCCGACCCCCGGAGCCGAACCCGTGCCGAGCGGGCCGGGCGTGAGCGTCACGACGGAGCGCCTCGTCCTCGCCTGCAGCGCCAGCGCCGCCCTGCGCCTGTTGACCCAGGCGCGCATCCCCGGCCTCGTGCCCGATGTGAGCGTTCCCGAGGGAGCACCCATCGCGCGCCTCACCCTGGCCGTGCACGCCCCCGAGCTGGACGACGCGCCCGTCTCACAGGGCCTCCTGGTCGCGCCCGCCCCCGCCGACGAGCGACCCGTGGCGGCCAAGGCCCTGTCCCACCTCACCGTCAAGTGGCCCTGGCTCGCCGACCAGTGTGCGCCCCACACGCACGTGCTGCGCCTGTCCTACGGGCGCCTCGGCGAGGTCGAACCCGACGTCACCGTCGAAGGGGCCCTGCGCGACATCCGCACGCTCACAGGCGTGGACATCGCCCCCGAGGCCGTCACCGACCACCTGCTCGCCCGCTGGAACGGCACGCTCCCGCCCCTGCCCCCCGAGTATCGCAGCCGCGTCGCCGCTCTCGAGGAACAGGTGCGTCCCCTGGGGGGCGTGGCGCTCACGGGAGCCTGGGTCGCCGGAACCGGCATCGCCTCCGTCGTCACACATGCCCGCGCGGGCGCGAAAGGACTGCTATGACCACGCGGACATTTGTGCTGGGAACCAGGGGATCGCGCCTGGCGCTCGCCCAATCCACCACCGTCGCGCGGGCGATCGAGGAGGCCGGGGCTCGCCTCGGCGAGGACGTGCACGTCAAGCTCGAGGTCGTGCGCACGCACGGCGACGTGTCCGCCGCGCCCCTGGCGGCGCTCGGCGGCGTCGGCGTGTTCGCCGCGCAGCTGCGGCTCGCCCTCCTACAGGGGGAGTGTGACCTGGCCGTCCACTCCTTCAAGGACCTGCCCACCGCCCCCACGCCGGGCCTGCGCATCGCGGCCGTCCCGCAGCGCGAGGACCCCCGCGACGCCCTGTGCGCGGCCGACGGGGCGACGCTGTCGTCGCTGCCCGCGGGCGCGCTCGTCGGTACGGGCTCGCCCAGGCGCGCCGCCCAGGTGCTCGCCGCGCGCCCCGACCTGCACGTCTGCGACCTGCGCGGCAACGTCCCCACGAGGCTCTCGCGCGTGCGCGGCGTCGACCTGGGTGCCGACGCGGGCACCGCACCCTCTGCGCTCGGCACGGGCGAGCGTCTCGACGCGGTCGTCCTCGCCCTCTCCGGGCTGCGACGCATCGGCCTCGACGCCCACGCCACCGACGTACTCGACCCAGCCATCATGATGCCCGCCCCCTCGCAGGGAGCCCTCGCCATCGAAACGCGCGACGAGGACGACCCGCTCCTGCGCACCCTCCTGGACGCCCTCAACGATCGGCCGACCGCGCTCGCGGCCAGCGCCGAGCGGGCCGTCCTCTCCGCCCTGGGTGCGGGGTGCGCGGC
>JAHYYD010000123.1:0-4853 GCA_019425105.1 Actinomycetota bacterium | reverse complement strand
TCGCGGCCAGCGCCGAGCGGGCCGTCCTCTCCGCCCTGGGTGCGGGGTGCGCGGCTCCCGTGGGTGCGTTCGCCCGCGTGGACGAGGCCTCCTCGGCCCTCTTGCTCAACGCACGCGTGATGAGCGTTGACGGGCGCGAGCGGGTCGAGGCGAGTGGTGCGTTAGCGCTCACGGGCACGGTAGATCGTGGTGACGATGCGCTGGACGAGGCCATGCCGGTCGAGGCCGCCCGCCTCGGCGAGGACGTGGCGCGCCAGCTGCTCGCGGGAGGCGCCGCCGAGGTCACCGACCTGGGGGCGACGAAAGCGCCGAGGCAACCCTCGTGAACGAGCCCTCAGTGAGCGAAGCCCCGGTGACCTTACCCCACGTGAGCGGCCCCGTTGTGCGTGATCCTGTTGTAAGCGGCCCCCTGAGCGGGCGTCGGATCCTCCTGACCCGCGCCAAGCCCGACGACGCCATCGCGCGCGCCCTGCGCCTCGCCGGGGCGCAGGTAGATGCTCTCGCCCTCACCGTGTCGACGCCGCTGAAGTCCGCGCAGCTCGACGCGGCGCGCGGCCGACTCGCTGACGGCGGATACGCGTGGGTTGTGTTCTCCTCATGGAGGGCCGCGCGCGCCGTCGTTTCCTGCCTTCCACGTGCGCGCTCGCGCGGCACGCGCATCGCGGCCGTCGGCGAGGCCACGGCCCGATGGGTCGTCGACCACGCGGGCGTGAGCGCCGACCTGACCGGCGCCGGGTCCGCCGCCGCGCTGCTTGCGTGCTTCCCCACCTCGGACTCTGGCGCGCGCCCGATCCTCATCCCCCGGTCGGCGCTCGCCCCCGATACGCTGCCGGACGGGCTGCGGGCGCTGGGTTGGAGCGTCGAGGCCGTCGACGCCTACACCACCACTCCCGCGGGTGTCGGCGATATTGACGCCGATATCGCCGGGAATTTCCGCGCGGGTCACTACGACGCGGCGATCCTCACAGCCTCCTCCCAGGCGCGCGCCCTCCCCCCGCTCCTCGGCCTGCCGCCCCCCTCAACTCGGGTCGTGACCATCGGCGCGCCCACCGCCGCCACCGCCAGGCGGCAGGGGATCGCGGTCGCGGCCCAGGCCTCGTCCCCCACACCCGATGCCATCGTCCGCGCCCTCGCCGACGCCCTCGCCCGCCCCACCCACGCCGACGCACCCGAAGAAAGAAACTCATGACTACCGTCCCTGAATCCGTCACCTCCTACCTCGCCGAGGCCGGGGTGGACTCCTCCCCGATCCCGACGATCCGCCCGCGCCGCCTGCGCTCGACCCCCGCGATGCGCGCCCTCGTGCGCGAAACTCACGTCGACCCCGCCAAGCTCATCTGGCCTGTCTTCGTGCGCGACGACATCGACGAACCCCGCGAGATCGCGGCTATGCCGGGCCAGTACCAGCACACGATCGACTCGCTGCGCCGGGCCGCCGTGCAGGCCGCCGAAGTCGGCGTGGGCGCCATCGACCTGTTCGGCGTGCCCGCCCACCGCGACGCGATCGGCTCCCAGGCGTGGGCGGAGGACGGGATCCTCAACCGTGGCCTCGCCGCCGTGCGCGCCGAGGTCGGCGACGCCCTCGTCGTGTGCGCGGACACCTGCCTGGATGAGTTCACCGACCACGGGCACTGCGGCCTCCTCGACTCCGAAGGCGGCGTCGATAACGACGCGACCCTGCCGCTCTACCAGGCGATGGCGATTTCCCAGGCGCGCGCGGGTGCGCACATGGTCTCGCCCTCGGGCATGATGGACGGCCAGGTCGCCGCGATCCGCGCCGCCCTCGACCAGGCGGGATACGCCCACGTCGCCATCCTCGCCTACTCCGCGAAGTACGCGTCCGCCTACTTCGGGCCCTTCCGCGAGGCCGTCGGATCCACCCTCAAGGGCGACCGACGCACCTACCAGCAGGACCCCGCGAACCGACGCGAAGGCCTCTTCGAGGCGCTGCTCGACGCGGCCGAGGGCGCCGACATGCTCATGGTCAAGCCCGCCGGCCCCTACCTCGACGTGCTGGCCGACGTGGCCGCCGCCTCCGACATCCCCGTCGCCGCCTATCAGGTGTCCGGGGAGTACGCGATGGTCGAGGCCGCCGCCGCCAACGGGTGGATCGACCGCACCCGCGTCATCGACGAGTCCCTCACCGGCATCTTCCGCGCGGGAGCCGACTCCGTCCTCACCTACTGGGCCCTCGAGGTCGCCCGCCGGACCCGCTGAGCGTGCTGAGCGCGCGTACCATAGCAACAATCCATTTTTCGTCGATGAAGGTAGCCGTGACTACTAACGAAACCGCATTCTCCCAAGCAAAATCCGTGATCCCCGGCGGCGTGGACTCGCCCGTGCGCGCCTTCGGGGGCGTCGGCGGCACCCCGCGCTTCATCGCGAGCGCGAGCGGTGCGCGCGTCACCGACGTGGAGGGGCGCTCCTACGTGGACCTGGTTGGGTCGTGGGGTCCGGCGCTGCTCGGCCACGCGCACCCCGAGGTGGTCGCCGCCGTCCAGGAGGCCGCCTCGCGCGGCCTGTCCTTCGGTGCGCCGACCGAAACTGAGACGCTGCTGGCCAGCGCCGTGCGCGAGCGCGTGCCCTTCGCGCAGCGCGTCCGCTTCGTGTCGACGGGCACCGAGGCGACGATGACGGCGATCCGCCTGGCGCGCGGTGCCACCGGGCGCGACCTCATCGTGAAATTCGCCGGCAATTACCACGGCCATTCCGACGGCCTGCTCGCCGCCGCAGGGTCGGGCGTCGCCACCGGCGGCCTGCCCGGGTCGGCCGGCGTCCCCGAGGCCATCACCGCCCAGACGATCGTCCTGCCCTACAACGATGTTGATGCCCTGCGCGCGTGCTTCGAGCAGGTGGGCGACAGTATCGCCGCCGTCATCTTCGAGGGCGCCCCCGCCAACATGGGCACGGTCCCGCCCCACCCCGGCTGGAACCGCGAAATCCGCCGCCTGTGCACCGCGCACGGCGCGCTCATGATCCTCGACGAGGTCCTCACCGGCTTCCGCGTCGACCCCGCCGGCTGGTGGGGCCTCGAGGCCATGGCCGGGTGGGTTGACGGCGCGCCCGCGGGCCGCTACGGTGCTGGCTTCGTCGACGCGTCTCGCGTGGAGGGCGCCGACTGGGTGCCCGACCTGGTGACCTTCGGCAAGGTCGTGGGCGGCGGCATGCCCCTGGCGGCCGTCGCCGGGCGCGCGGACGTCATGGACCTGCTGGCTCCCCTGGGCCCCGTCTACCAGGCGGGTACCCTCTCGGGCAACCCCCTGGCCACGGTCGCCGGCCTGCGCACCCTCGAACTCGCTGATCAGGGCGTGTACGACCGCGTGAACGCCTCGGCTCAGGAGATCAGCACGATCGTGTCGGACGCGCTCAGCGCTGCCGGCGTCGCCCACCGCGTCCAGCGCACCGGGTCCCTGTTCTCCGTCATGTTCGGCGAGGCCGCGGCCGCCTCGGGCGTCTACGACTACGACCAGGCGCGCGCCCAGGAAGCGTGGCGCTACGCCCCGTTCTTCCACTCGTTCCTGTCCTCGGGCGTGGCCCTCCCGCCCTCGGTGTACGAGGTGTGGTTCGTGTCCGGCGCTCACGGCGAGGCGGAGCTGGAGGCTATCGCCGCCGCGGCTCCGGCGGCTGCGCAGGCTGCCGCTGCGGCTCAGCCGGAGTAGTCGATCGCTCCGCGGCGTCTGAGGCGTGAACGGCTGAGGGGTGGGGATCCTGGTGGGTCCCCACCCCTCGTCTCTACCGTTGATGGGTTGATTGCGAGTGCTGCTCGGTGGTGGTCGCTGGCGTCAGTGGCCTTGTTGTGCGTAGTTGTTGGTTGTGAATGTGGGGTCTGGGTTGAAGCAGAATGTTGCTTTTCCTGGGTTGGGGGTGAACCAGACGATGTCTGAGTGGGCTTCCTTGAGGGTGAAGGTACCGACCCCCTCGACGGTGATGCTGTCGCCGCGATGGAGTCCGTCTGCGTGGCCGAGTAGGTCGTAGGGTTCGTTGTCGCTGGCAGCGGCGATACTGAAAGAGGCGGTGTCGCGCCCCATGGAGACTTCCCCCCTGCTGCTCATTCGAACCTTCCGCCCGTCGGAGAGAATGCCGAGGAAGATGGATCGTTGCTTGTCGTATGGGGTCAGGTAGTATTTGCCGGTGCAGGCGTCGCCTGTGGATTGTTCTTTCCAGTCCCAGGAGTAGGCGATGTGTGCGTAGGTCCAGGGGATGACGAAGGCCAGGACGAGGATGGCCACGACGATGGCGCGGACGCGTGCGGGTCTGATGCTCATGGGTGTGCTTCTGTGGTGATGGTCGGTGTCATCCGTGAGTTTGTTATGGGAAGTCACGGAAGGTGAATGTGGGGTCTGGGTCGAAGCAGAATGTTGCTTTTCCTGGGTTGGGGGTGAACCAGACGATGTCTGAGTGGGCTTCCTTGAGGGTGAAGGTACCGACCCCTTCGATGGTGGCGCTGTCGCCGCGGTGTAGGTCTATGGCCTGGCCGATTAAGTCGTAGTGGTCGTAGCCAGTGAGCGCTGATACGCTGAAGGAACCGCTCTGGCGTCCCATGGAGACTTTTCCTGTTATGCCAACGAAAACGAGGCGTCCATCGGGGATGGTTCCCAATTTCATGGATCGTTGCTTGTCGTATGGGGTGAGGTAGTAGTTGCCGGTGCAGGCTTCGCCTGTGGATTTTTCTTTCCAGGGCCAGGCGTAGGCGATGTGTGCGTAGGTCCAGGGGATGACGAACGCCAGGACGAGGACGGCTACGACGATGGCGCGGATGCGTGCGGGTTTGATGCTCATGGGTGTGCTTCTGTGGTGATGGTGGCTGCCAGCATGCTGTCAGAAGTAGGGGTTTACGGTAAACGTTGGGTCTG
>JAHYYD010000122.1 GCA_019425105.1 Actinomycetota bacterium | reverse complement strand
CACCGTCTTCATTCCCTCCGTCGTGCCCCTGTTGACCCTCGCCGGCGGCATGGAGATCGAGCGCGACCACGCGCTGGATCGCCCCAAGCGCGAGGAAGCCAGCGAAGACGACATGTGGAACCCCGAGGACGCCCTCGTTGCTAGCGCAAACCGTGAGGACAAGGCGTCCTCCGACCTGCTCTCCCAGTTCGAGGTCCTGGGCGCGGATGCCGAGTTCGACGGCGTCCTCTTCGACGGTGCCGCATGGGGTGCGGGCGCCGAGGTCGGATCCGAGGAAGAGCAGGAATACCTGGGCATTCCCGGCCTGTTGGATGCCGACCAGGTGACGACCCTGCTGCGTGCCCGCCAGGCTGACCAGGTTGCCGCCCAGAAGAAGAACCGCGCCGCCCAGAAAATGCGCGAGGAGAACGCTGGCATCCCGGCGCACAAGCTGCGCGCCGCCAAGCGCAAGGAACTCCAGCACCTGGTCTCCACGTGGTCGCGTCGATCCGGCGAAACCCATGCGACCATCCACTCGCGTCTGCGTTCGCGCTGTGGCGGCCCCGAGGTCGCCCAGGCCACGACCGAGCAGATCGAGGCCCGCATCGCGCTGCTGCGCGAGTGGTTCGTCGGCCGCCACTGACGCGCGGCCGCGTCGCACTCGGCGAACACTGACATATCACGAGGCCCCGGCCTCGTCCCTCTGAGAGAAGGACGAGGTCGGGGCCTCGCGCAGTGTGGTGAAACGGTCAGTCGACCTTCTCGTAGCGCGTGGGGATCGCGGCCTCGCCCTCGGAGAGGCGCCACGCCTGGTAGGGCAGCTCGTTGCGGGCACGCAGGTGGTGCTCCTGGGCGCGCGACAGCGCCTCGGAACCCCATGCTGCGGCATCGATCTGACCGCCGCGCACCAGCTGGACCTGCAGCGGGCGGGCGCCACGCTCGGCGAGGAGCGCCTGGCCCTCTTCGAAGGAGGTGCCGACGAGCAGGAGCTCCTCGGTCGCGTAGCCGTCCTCGCCCAGGACGCGGCCGGCGACCTTGCGCCCGCCGACCGTGGACTTCGACTCCGCCTTCTTGGCGACAAGAACGGTCTCGCCGTTGGAATCCTCGCGCTGGACGACCTTGTAGACCAGGGCGGCCGTCGGCACGCCCGAGCCCGTCACCAGCTTGGTGCCCACGCCGTAGGAGTCCACGGGGGCCGCGCCCAGGGCGGCGATCGCGTACTCGTCCAGGTCCGAGGTCACCGTGATCTTCGTGGTCGTCGCGCCCATCGCGTCGAGCTGGCCGCGCACCTTGAACGCCTCGGCGACCAGGTCGCCCGAATCCAGGCGCACAGCGCCCAGCTCGCCGCCCGCGGCGCGCGCGGCCTCGACCGCGTTGATGACGCCCTGCCTGATGTCGTAGGTGTCCACGAGCAGGGTCGTGCCCGCGCCCAGCTTGGCGACCTGGGAATCGAAGGCATCGCGCTCGGTGTCGTGCAGGAGCGTAAAGGCGTGGGCGGCCGTACCGATGCAGCGGATCCCGTAGCGCTTCGCAGCCTCGAGGTCGGACGTGCCCTGGAAACCACCGATGATGGCGGCGCGAGCGGCGGAGACCGCAGCGCGCTCGTGGGCGCGGCGCGCACCCATGTCCATGCAGGGGCGGCCGTGGGCCGCGATCGTCATACGCGAGGCAGCCGAGGCAACCGCGCAGTCGTGGTTGAGGATCGACAGGAGCAGCGTCTCCAGGAGGGTGCAGTCCGCGAAGGTGCCCTCGACGGTGAGCAGAGGAGAACCAGAGAAGTAGCACTCGCCCTCGGCGTAGCCCCAGATGTCGCCCGTGAAACGCCACGAGGACAGGAACTGCGCGGCTTCCTCGGAGATGATCCCCTGGTCGCGCAGCCAATCGATCTGCTCAGCGTCAAACTCGAAGCGTTCCAGGGCCTCGAGAATGCGACCGGTCCCGGCCACGACGCCGAAGCGACGCGTTGCCGGAAGGCGGCGGCCAAACAGCTCAAACGTGCAGCGACGATGCGCGGTGCCATCCTTGAGGGCGGCGTCGAGCATCGTGAGCTCGTACATATCAGTCAGTAATGAAGTGGATGTCGATGCAGGCATACTGTGAGCCTACCCTGAGAAGCGTGTCACCGCGGTGCGATTTCGCTTCCCAGACACATCCTTTCACCGTACTGTTGGCATATGACAACGATCCTCCAGCCAGCGTCCCGCGCGCAGGAAGCACCCACTGCGGTGCCGCGCTGGCGTGCCGTCGTGTGGGACGATCCCGTCAATCTCATGAGCTACGTGAGCGCCGTTTTTCGGCAATATTTCGGCTATTCCGCACTTCGCGCGGAGGAATTGATGATGGCCGTCCATACGCGCGGGCGCGCCACCGTCTCCACGGGAGTGCGCGAACGTATCGAGGCCGACGTCATGGCGATGCACTCCTATGGGCTGCGCGCCACCATTGAAGAGGACAGAGACTAAAAGATGGAAGGTTTCGCTCCTCGAGACGGCGGCTTCGCTTCGTCGATGAGTAGCGGCGAAGCGCTCCTTCTGCGCCAGCTGGCCACCGAGGTCCTCGTCGTCCTCGACGATCCGGGCGACTTCGGTGTGACCTCGTCGATGCTCAGCGCATTCACGGAAACCGAACAGCGCCGGGAGGCTCCGCGCGAGCGCACGCTGCGCATGCTGCTCCCCTCCATGAGTGAGGACGGGGACGATGCGGCCCGGATGCGTGCCCTCACCGAGGACCTCCTGCGCAGCGAGAAGTCGGTCCGGCTGCGCTCAATCGTCAGCGATCTTGACCACATCGTTCACGGGGAGACGAACACCCTCGTTGTGCGGCCCGGCGACGTGTGGTCGTGGCTGGGTGCCCTCAACGACATTCGGCTCGGCTTGGCGGGTGAACTGGACCTATCCGATGAAAGTGACGCGCAGCGGATCGAAGAGCTGGCGATGCGCGAGCCGACGGGGGAGCGCTCACAGACTGTTGCTGCGATCTATATGCTCGTCACATGGTGGCAGGACTCACTTCTTGAAGCCGTCAATAATTCCCAGTAACGCATAAAGTCGGATATATGAATAACGCCCCGATCGGAATTTTCGACTCGGGCCTAGGTGGGCTGACGGTGGCGCGCGCAGTCATCGATAAACTGCCCGACGAAGAGATCATCTACCTGGGCGACACCGAGCACACGCCCTACGGCCCTCGCGCTATCGCGCAGGTGCGCTCGCTGACGCTCTCCGCTCTCGACGAGCTGGCCTCGCGCGGCGTGAAGGCCCTTGTCATTGCCTGCAACACTGCGACAGCGGCAGCGCTCGCGGACGCTCGCGAACGCTACTGGATCGACGCCGGCATCCCCGTCATTGAGGTCATTACTCCGGCCGCCCGACAGAGCGTCATCGCGACGCGCAACCACCATGTCGGTGTCATCGGAACGAAGGCGACCATCCAGTCCGAGGCCTACCTGCGTGCGCTCGCGGCGGTCCCCGGGCTGACGGTGAGCCAGCAAGCGTGCCCCGCTTTCGTCGACTTCGTCGAGGCCGGGGTGACCACGGGCGAAGAAATCGAGTCCGTGGCGCGCGAGTACCTCACCCCGCTGAAGGAGGCGGGCGTGGATACGCTGATCCTCGGCTGCACGCACTACCCGCTTCTCACCGGCGTGATCGGACGCGTCATGGGTGAGGGCGTCACCCTGGTCACCTCCTCGGAGGCGACTGCGAACGTGACCTACAACGAGCTGGTGGACCGGGGGCTTTTGCATGACCCGTGGCCCGCTGGGCAGGGGCCGCAGCATCAGTTCCTGGCCACGGGCGCGTCCGACACCTTCCCGCGCCTGGCCAGGCGCTTCCTCGGGCCCGAGGTGGGGTCCGTCGTTCGCGTGAGCACCGGCGGTGGTATCGCGTGAAGCTGACCGTCATTGGTGCGACAGGCTCGATGTCGGGGCCCGAGTCCCCCGCATCCTCCTACCTTATTCAAGCGCGCGGCATCGACCCCCAATCGGGTGGGGAACGCGTGTTTTCGCTCGTGTGCGACCTGGGACCTGGTTCTTTTGGGGCGCTGTGGACGCACGTGTGCCCGTGCGAGCTTGACGCCCTGGTACTGTCTCACTGCCACGCCGACCACATGGGTGACATCATCTCGCTGCAGGTCTACCGCAAGTGGGGTCCCGGCTCCTGCGCCCTCCGGCCAGTGTCGCTGTTTGGTCCCGAGGAGACGATTCGTCGCGTCCGTCAGATCGAGGGTGCGACCGATGATGAGAGCTATGAGGCTGAGTTTGCCTTCACCCACATGCAGCTGGGTGAATCGTATGCTGTGGGGCCCATGACGATTCGTCCGTTCCGTGCCCTGCATCCGGTCGAGGCTTTCGGCCTGCGCATCGAGGGGCCTGCCGAGGACGATCCGTCCCGCCGTGTGTCCCTGTTCTATACGGGTGATACCGACCTGTGCGACACGATCATCGAGGGGGCGCGCGGTGTCGACGTGCTCCTCAGTGAGGTTGGCTTTACGAGCGACGAAACCGAGCCGGACATGCACATGGATGGTCTGCGCGCGGGAACTCTCGCGACGAGGGCTGCAGTGGAGCGCATGATCGCTACCCATATTCAGCCGTGGACGCCTCGTGAGCGGGTTGCATCGGAGATTCGTCAGGCGTGGAGCGGGCCCCTCGAATTCGCGACGTCCGGCATGGAGGTCAGCCTCTGAGCAGTCCCTTGCCCCGTTGACAGGTGGGGCGCGGACTCCGAAGGCATCAGTCCGAGGGATTTGAGTAGGTGGCGTTGTGGCGCTTCCACTCAGCAAGGTAGGCGGCGACGCGTGCGGGGCCGCCGGCCGTGGACCAGCCGTGATTCTTGTGCCGCAGCAGGATCTTGCGTGTGCCCAGCGACGGAAGAGGCGTGATGCGCATCCCCTCCGTGTGTGCCCCCGCCAGCGCCATCGCGGGAAGGATTGTCGAGCCTGTGCGTGCCCGCACGAGGGAGCGCGCGGCCTCGTACGTCGTGTACAGGTGCGGTGCCCAGCGTGTATCCGGGAACGCCTTGGTGATGCGGCGCATGACGTGATCGCCGCTGGTTCCGGGATTGACGCGTAGCCACGTGAGGTCGGCCAGGTCTTCAATTGAACCAATCGGGGGAGCAGAGTCGGGGGTGACGAGCACCCAGGGCTCGTCGAGGAATGGGATGTCCGTGTATCCGCGCGGGGGGAGGCCCGGATCCTCGTCTCGTTCGATGACGAGGATGTCGTAGTGGCCCGTGCGCAGCGCAGCCATGCCGGGGGTTTCTTCGGTTTCCTCGATGCGCAGGTCGACGCCGGGGAGGGCCTCGATGAGGTCGGGGAGTGCGGGAATCAGGGTAGATCGGCAGATCGTCAGGAACGCGCCGATAGTGACCGTTCCTGTGACCTGTCCCGTTAGGGGGCGCAGGGCCTTGAGGGCTTCGGCGATGTCTGCGTTGATGCGTTCGCCGGCCTCGGCGACGATGGTGCCGGCGGGGGTGAGGATGGCGCCCGAGGTGGTGCGCTCAACGAGCTTGAGGCCGACTTCTTCCTCGAGTTTTTGGATCTGCTGGGACACTGCCGAGGGCGAGACCATGAGGATGTCTGCGGCGGCAACAATGCCGCCTTCACGCGCGACGGACAGGAGGAAAGGCAGGCGGCGAGGGTCGATGTCCATGCGAACTCCTATGTTAAGCGAAACTGTAAGATAACTATAGAACCATTCAATTGTGCTTGACTAGCGGAAGGTGCATCATATGAGTCATGACGATCTTCTCTCTCGCAATCACGATCCTCGGATGGGTTGGCGCGGCCGCCTCCATCGCCGCCTACTACCTGGTCTCCTCCAAGCGCTTCGCACCTGACTCGCTGCGCTACCACTCCCTGAATGTCTCCAGCTGTATCCTGCTGGCGATCGCCTGCGCTTCGACCGGCGCATGGCCCTCCTTCCTGACGAACGCCATCTTCATCGGCGTTGGCTGCACCATGATCTGGCGTGTGCGCGACCGTCTCGCGCGCCGCATCATGCAGGTTGTTCGCTTCTTCGATGTGCGCCGCTACCTGCCGCGCCGTGTGCGACTGGCGCGCGCCCGCTGACTCGACGTTGAATTGGGGGTAGTGAGGGGGTAGGCCCAGGGCCTGCCCCCTCACTGTGTCTATTGTTATGGGCCTGTATCCACCGTCGGATTAATTAAGACAATCAGCGTTTCATAGTCAAGACTTTATCAAGTGGTTTCAAGGAAAAGTCTGTAAGTTGCACTTCACAGAAAAATTAGAAAATATCGATGGAAAATGCGCGATTTTAGGCGCACCATAAAAGTACGACGCGGTGACAGATCCATCGCACGGTACTCAAAGAGGAGCACACCATGTCTCGTTTTGTCGCAGATATCCTTCGTCGCTTCGCCCATCACTTCAGGGTGCGTCAAGAGACCAATCCCCTGCAGTTCTCGATGGACCGCCCCATCTTCGGTAACCTCGTCGCCCGTTGATGGCGCGCCTGCGGGCGCAACACACAAGTGCCGGACACCCTCGGGTGCCCGGCAC
>JAHYYD010000121.1 GCA_019425105.1 Actinomycetota bacterium | reverse complement strand
GCGCGAGAGCGCATTCACGTCTTACAGGGTAGCGCGCCCGTGGATCCGGTGAGCTGTGAGGATAGGCGAACGGGTAGGATGGTGAGCGGTGCGCGTGATGCGCGCAGTAATGACCCCAGATGGAAAGAAGAAGGAAGCAGGACATGGCTGGCAATGCCCCTGACCTTGATCCTCTTGACGAGGCAGCCGTCAACGCCGTTCGCGAGTCAGGCCTCGCCGATATCGCAGCTGCGGACTCGCTGGACGCCCTCAAGGCCGTTCGAGCTGCGATCCTCGGAGATCAGGCCCCCCTCGTGACCGCGAATCGTACGATCGGTTCGTTGGAGCCCTCGCAGCGCGGTCTCGCCGGCAAGAACCTCGGACAGGCCCGTAAAGCCCTGACCGAGGCTCTCGAGGAGCGCAAAGCCGTCCTCGCTGCCGAGCATGAGGCTCGCATGCTGGTCGAGGAGTCCGTCGACGTGACGCTACCGACCGCGCGTCGCACGGCGGGTGCGCGTCATCCCCTGGAGACCCTCATGGAAGAGGTCGCCGACTTTTTCGTGGCGATGGGCTGGGATATCGCCGAAGGCCCCGAGATTGAGCACGAGTGGTTCAACTTCGACTCGCTGAACTTCGACATCGATCACCCAGCGCGCCAGATGCAGGACACGCTCTACATCGACGGCCGTAGCGTCGGCGCCGAGACCGAGGATGGCGCTCACCTCGTCATGCGCACGCACACCTCCCCGGTCCAGTCCCACGCAATGCTGTCTCGCGGCGTTCCGCTGTACGTGGCGTGCCCCGGCAAGGTCTTCCGCTCCGACGCGCTCGACGCGACCCACACGCCCGTGTTCCACCAGGTCGAGGGCCTCGCCGTTGATAAGGGCCTGACGATGGCTCACCTGAAGGGCGTTCTCGACCACTTCGCGAAGGCTATGTTTGGTCCCGAGGCCAAGACTCGTCTGCGTCCCTCGTACTTCCCGTTCACCGAACCCAGTGCGGAAATGGACCTGTGGTTCCCCCAGAAGAAGGGCGGCCCCGGTTGGATCGAGTGGGGTGGCTGCGGCATGGTCAACCCGAACGTGCTGCGCGCGAACGGTATTGATCCTGAGGTCTATTCGGGCTTCGCGTTCGGCATGGGAATC
Source organism: Actinomycetota bacterium (assembly GCA_019425105.1). Lineage (GTDB taxonomy): Bacteria > Actinomycetota > Actinomycetes > Actinomycetales > Actinomycetaceae > Pauljensenia. The sequence goes on along the minus strand of JAHYYD010000121.1, from coordinate 5,414 downwards.
GAGCGCACACTGATGCTGCGCCACGGCATCGCCGACATGCATGACATCGTTGAGGGAGACGTTCGCTTCTCCCAGCAGTTCGGAGTGAATGGAAGGGGTAACTGACATGCCTATGGTCCCGCTGAGCTGGCTGGCCGATCACGTCGACGTTGTTGAAGGAACGGACGCCGCCGCCCTCGCTGCCGCCCTTGTGAAGGTTGGCCTGGAAGAGGAAAAAATTCATCCCGCACGCGTGACCGGACCGCTCGTCGTCGGTCGCGTCCTGACCCGCGTGGAGGAGACCGCCTCCAACGGTAAGGTCGTCAACTACTGCCGCGTGGATGTCGGTCAGTACAATGACGCCCCCGGTACTGGCAAGGAGCCGTCGGAGCTGCCCAGCCGCGGCATTATCTGCGGCGCTCACAACTTCGATGTCGACGACCTCGTCGTCGTGTCTCTTCCCGGCGCGATTCTGCCCGGTGATTTCAAGATTGCCGCGCGTAAGACCTACGGCCACGTGTCGGACGGCATGATTTGCTCCGCACGCGAGCTCGGTCTGGGTGAGGATCACTCTGGCATCATCGTCCTGCCGAAGTTCTTCCCAGACCGTGAGATCCCCGCGGTTGGCACCGACATCGTGTCGTGGCTGGGTCTGGGTGAAGAGGTCCTGGAGATTAACGTGACCCCGGACCGCGGTTACTGCTTCTCGATGCGCGGCATTGCCCGCGAGTACTCGCACTCGACGGGTGCCTCGTTCCGCGACCCGGGCCTGCCGGGCGTTATCGCGGCCGAGCCGCCGGCTGCGAACTCCGATGGCTTCCCGGTCGTGTTCTCTGACGATGCCCCAATCCGCGGCCGCGCGGGTGTGGACCGCTTCGTCGCGCGCATCGTGCGTGGGACGAACCCCTCCGCACCGACGCCTCGGTGGATGGTCGAGCGCCTTGAAGCCGCGGGCATGCGCTCGCTGTCCCTGGCCGTCGACATCACGAACTACGTCATGCTGGACCTTGGCCAGCCGATGCATGCCTACGATCTGGGTGACCTTGCTGCTCCGATCGTCGTGCGCCGCGCTCGCGCTGGCGAAACGCTGGTGACCCTGGACGAGGAGAAGCGTGAGCTCGACCCGCAGGATCTGTTGATCACTGACTCGCCCGAGGGCGAGGGGTCGCGCATTATTGGCATCGCAGGTGTCATGGGCGGCGCCTACTCCGAGGTCAGTGAGAACACGACCGACGTCCTATTCGAAGCCGCGCACTTCGACGCGGTGTCCGTTGCTCGCAGCTCCCGTCGACACAAGCTGCACTCCGAGGCTGCGAAGCGTTTCGAGCGCGGCAGCGATCCCGCGCTGCCCGCCGTCGCGGCGCAGCGCGCTGTCGAGCTGCTGGTCCAGTACGGCGGTGGCACAGTCGATGAGGGCGTGACGGATATCGATGAGCGCGGCGAGGCCGTCGTCATCGCGCTGCCCGTCGGCGAGGTTGAGCGCCTCACCGGTGTGGTGCACAGTCCTGAGCGTATCGCCGAGCTGCTGCGCACGGTGGGCTGCATCGTTGAGGGACCGAAGGACGGCGTGTTCACGGTGACGGCCCCCTCGTGGCGTCCCGACCTGACCCTGCCTGCCGACCTCGTCGAGGAAGTCGCACGCCTTGACGGCTACGACAACATCCCCGTGATCATGCCGACGGCGCCGGCCGGCCACGGTCTGACGAGCGCGCAGAAGGCACGTCGACTGGCGGCTTCCACGCTGGCTGATGGGGGACTGGTCGAGGTTGAGTCCTACCCGTTTGTGTCCGATACCTGGGACCGTCAGGGCATTCCCGAGGATGATCCCCGCCGCGAGGCTCTGCGCCTGCGTAACCCCATGGCGGATGATTCGCCGTGGCTGCGTACCACGGTCCTCGACACACTCCTCGATGTCGCCGGTCGCAACGTATCGCGCTCCAATGCGGACGTCGCGATCTTCGAAGTCGCCAAGGTCGCACGTCCCGCCGGCACCGTTCCGGCTGACCTACCCAGTGCCGATGAGCGCCCCTCCGACGAGGTTCTCGCGGCGCTCGAGGCGGGTATTCCAGCTCAGCCGTGGCACATCGGTGGCGTCTTGACGGGTTCGGCCGTTCCGGCTGGCGTCCTGGCGAACGCCCGTGCCTTTGATTGGGCGGACGCGCTGGAGTACGTGCGTCGTGTGGCCTCCGCTCTCGGCGTGCGCGTCGAGGTCACCCGCGCCTGGATGGATCAGTTGCCCGCGCACAAGGGTGCTCCGATGCCCGCTCCGGCAACGGATCCGGCTGCGGTTGCGCCCTTCCACCCCGGACGCGTCGCGCGCGTGTTCGTGCGTGCCGGTCGCGACCTCGTGGATGTTGCCCTTGCAGGTGAGCTGTCGCCTGCCGCGTGCCGAGCTTTCGGACTTCCCGCACGTTCGTGCGCCTTTGAGATCGATATGGATGCTCTCATCTCCCAGATGAGCGACCAGCCCATCCAGGTCAAGGGCGTGTCGACGTTCCCGCTCGCCAAGGAAGACATCGCTCTCGTCGTGCCCTCGGATATTCCCGCCTCACGCGTCGAGCAGATCGTGCGCCAGGGTGCCGGTCAGCTTGCGGAGTCCGTGACCCTCTTCGATATCTACGAGGGCGACCAGGTACCCGAGGGTTATCGTTCCCTCGCGTTTGCGCTGCGTCTGCGCGCGGCTGATCACACGCTGACCGCGAAGGAATCGTCGCAGGTTCGTGAGCAGGTCGTCGCGAAGGCAGCCAAGGTATTGGGCGCATCCCTGCGCGCCTAACCAATTCCTAGCGCTCGGCCGGTCGAATCGGCGGTGTGGCACCCCACTCATTTGGGGTGTTGTGCCCACCGATTCGACCGGTCTTCGCTTTACCATTGGTACATGCACATCCTTGTTACTGCAGCATCAAAACACGGGGCGACGGACGAAGTCGCCGACGCCATTGCGAAGCGTTTGGAGGCGGCGGGCTTCACCGTCGACCGTCTTGCGCCCGCAGATGTGACCACGGTCGATCCTTATGATGCGGTGGTCGTTGGCTCTGCTGTGTACATTCTTCAGTGGATGCCCGAGGCGCACGAATTTATGGAGCGTTTTCAGGATCAGCTGCGTGACAAGCAGGTCTGGGCTTTCTCTGTCGGCATGAACGGCGTCCCCAAGCATTCTGAGCAGGACGGTAACCGTGTTGGACCACTGCTCACGCACGTGAATTGTCGTGAGCTGCGCACGTTCCCGGGGCGCTACAAGCCGTCGCTGCTGTCGCTGCGTGAACGTTCGATCGCGCGCCTGGCTGGCGTGGTTGAAGGCGACTTCCGCGATTGGGATGCTATCAATGCGTGGGCTGATGACATCGCAGCCCAGCTGCGCGACTGACAGTTTTAGCAGTGAGCGGGTGAGGGAATTCCCTCACCCGCTTGCTTATTTATATGCATCATGGTGTATAATAATGCATATGAGTGCAACACCTGCGTTTCCGAGCACGAAGAGTGCGCGGCACGAGATGATTCGAGACCTTCTGGCGGCTGAGTCCATCGGTAGCCAGGAGGGTCTGCGCGCCCGCCTGGCTGAGCGTGGCATTGATGTCACCCAGACGACTCTGTCCCGTGACCTCATGGACCTGCGCGCGACGAAGATTCGCGATGCGTCAGGCACTCTCATCTACACGGTGCCCGATCACGATGGCGGTCTCACGCACGACGCTGAAGCGGCCAACGTTCGCCTCGCGCGCTGGTGTCAGCTTCTCCTTGTCACCTCCGTGAAGGTGGGGAACCAGCTGGTCCTGCGTACGCAGGTCGGGGCGGCGAACCTCCTCGCCTCCTCAATCGACGCAGTCAGGCGCGACGAGATTGCTGGAACGATCGCCGGTGATGACACAATCCTCGTCATTTGCCGCAGCGAAGAAGGCGCGGCCGAGGTGGAACGTGCCTTGTTGGCCCTCGCAGAACCTGGTGCACTCCCCGAAAACTAGCCCCTGCCTCGTCCTAGCGAGTGTGCGGGCACCACGAACCCAACAATTGGAAGGAACCTACATGTCGAGCAAAGATCGCGTCGTCCTGGCGTATTCAGGCGGTCTGGACACCTCTGTCGCTATCGGATGGATCGGTGAACAGACGGGCCGCGAGGTCGTCGCTGTTGCTGTTGACGTCGGCCAGGGTGGCGAGGACCTTGAGGTTATTCGTCAGCGTGCGCTCGATTGTGGAGCCGTTGAAGCGTACGTTGCGGATGCGCGCGACGAATTCGCGACCGAATACTGCATGCCTGCGCTGAAGGCAAACGCCCTCTACGAAGGCAAGTACCCCCTCGTGTCGGCGCTGTCGCGTCCCGTCATTACAAAGCACCTTGTGAAGGCTGCGCGTGAGTTCGGTGCGACGACGGTCGCACATGGTTGCACGGGTAAGGGCAACGACCAGGTCCGCTTCGAGGTCTCGATTACCTCGATGGCGCCCGACATGGACTGCATTTCCCCGGTTCGTGACCTCGCCTTGACGCGTGACGTCGCGATTGAGTACGCCGAGAAGCACAATCTGCCGATTGAGACGACGAAGCACAACCCGTTCTCGATCGACCAGAACGTTTGGGGCCGCGCGATCGAGACCGGTTTCCTCGAGGACCTGTGGAATGCTCCGACGAAGGACGTCTACAACTACACTGATGATCCGACCTACCCGCCGCTGCCCGACGAGGTCGTCATCACGTTCGACAAGGGCATTCCCGTCGCCATCGACGGCCGACCGGTGACGCCGCTCGAGGCCATCCAGGAGATGAATCGCCGCGCTGGCGCTCAGGGTATCGGCCGTATCGACATGGTCGAGGATCGTCTGGTCGGTATCAAGTCCCGTGAGATTTACGAGGCACCTGGCGCCGTTGCGCTCATCGAGGCACACCAGGCGCTCGAGTCGGTCACGCTGGAGCGGATGCAGCGCCGGTACAAGCGTCAGCTTGAGCAGACCTGGGGAGAGCTCGTGTACGAGGCGCAGTGGTACTCGCCGCTGAAGAAGTCGATGGACGCCTTCATCGAGCACACCCAGCAGTATGTCTCCGGTGATATCCGCATGGTGCTCCACGGTGGTCGAGCCACCGTGAATGGCCGTCGCTCAGAGTCCTCTCTGTACGATTTCAACCTGGCGACCTACGAGACCGGCGATACCTTCGATCAGTCCTCGTCGCGTGGCTTCATCGATATCTACGGCCTGCAGTCGAAGCTCGCTGCGGCCCGCGATGTACGCTTCGGCGTGAACATGGGGTACTGACTGTTTGGTTGAGGGCGTTCTCACAGAGAATGTCTCAGTTGGGTTTCAAGAGGCGGGAGCGGTGAGAATGCTGCTCCCGCCTCGCTTAGTGTTTCGTGTATGACGTATGAGGCGAGCACTGTGAGCGATGCCGTGGGGACCGACGGAGATGATGCCCTGCGCACGCGCATGATGCGCTACACGGTTGCTGC
>JAHYYD010000120.1 GCA_019425105.1 Actinomycetota bacterium | reverse complement strand
AGGGAGTCCTCGACGGCCACATCATCGTTGACGACGACGGTAGCGACCGTGATGTCCTCCATGTCGGCCAGCTCGGCGGCGGTCTCGAAGTTGAGGACGTCGCCCGTGTAGTTCTTGACGATGTGCAGGACGCCCGCGCCGTGGTCGGCGGCTTTGGTGGCCTCCAGGATCGGGTCTGGAGTGGGCGATGTGAAGACCGCGCCGGGCACGGCCGCATCCAGCATGCCTTCGCCGACGAAGCCCGCGTGCAGGGGCTCGTGTCCGGATCCGCCACCGGAGACGAGGCCGACCTTGCCCTCAGCCTTGGGAGCGCGTCGGGTCACGAAATCCGGCGAGTAGTGGACATCGACGAGGTCTGGGTGGGCCAGGGCGAAACCTTCGAGGGTTTCACGAACGACGGCGTGGACGTCATTGACGAGCTTCTTCATGATGCCTCCTTGCGACATTGCTCATCTGTACTTGTACGCATGATCAATCGTGCCACCATCGAGCACGATTTCCCAACCGTGGCGGCCGCCACGATGCGGCCGCCCTGGTTGGATGACATCCTAGCGCGGAGAGTGGCCAGCGAGTGCCAGCATTTCGCCCGCCAGCATCACCGAGCCAAACACGAGAACTCCGCTGCGATCTGCGGGCTGCGCCCCGGACTCGGCAATCTCCGCTGCACGATCGACCGCGTCGGCGAGAGACTCGCGCACATCTACCCGGTCGGGACCGAAGACCTCCCCTGCGATCTCAGCCAAGCGCGCGACATCCGCGGCACGCTCTCCCGGCATCTGGGTCACGACGAGGTGATCGATGAACGGTTCGACCTCTGACAGGACGCCCTCAACGTCCTTGTCCCCCATCGCCGCGTACACGCCCGCGATCCGCGCAAAGGCGAAGGAGGATTCCACGGCCTCGCGCAGGGTGGCCGCGCCCGCGGGGTTGTGCGCGGCGTCCACGATGATCGTGGGCGAATGACGCACGACCTGCATGCGACCTGGGCTCGACGCATTCATGAGACCCTGCTCGACGATGCGCCCATCCAAGCCGCGACCGCCCATGAAGGCCTCGACGGCCACGAGCGCGGCCGCCGCGTTATGCGCCTGATACTGGCCGAACAGCGGGACAAACACGTCCTCGTAGACCGCGGAAGGCGTGCGGATCGTGACCATCTGGCCGCCGACCCCCATCTGACGATCCACGACCTCGAAGTCGCGACCCTCGACGCGCGCGATCGCGTCGACGGAACGGGCCTGCTCGAGGAGGATGTCGAGGACTTCCTCCTCTTGCTTCATGATGACGACGACCTGGCCGGGCTTGATGATGCCTGCCTTTTCGCGCGCGATCTCCTCAATGGTAGAGCCGAGCCACTTCGTGTGATCCAGGGCGATCGGCGTGATGACGGAGACGCCCGCGTCAATGACGTTCGTGGCGTCCCAGCGCCCGCCCATGCCGACCTCGACGACGGCCGCATCGACCGGGTAGTCCGCGAAGGCCGCGTACGCCATGACCGTAAAAACCTCGAAGAAGGACAGACGCGGGCCGCCCTCTTCCTGGCTGCGCTCGTCCACCATGCCGACGTAGGGGGCGATGTCCTCCCATGCGCGTACGAAGCCCTCGCGCGTGATCGGGTGGCCTTCCAGCGAGATGCGCTCGCGCACGTCGAGCAGGTGCGGGCTCGTGAAGCGTCCCGTCTTCATGCCGAAGGCGGTCAGCAGAGAGTCGATCATGCGCGACGTGGAGGTCTTGCCGTTCGTGCCCGTGATGTGGATCGACGGGTAGGAGTTCTGCGGGTCGCCCAGGATGTCCAGGGCGAGCTTCACGCGGTCAAGGGTCGGGTCGATGTCGTGCTCGGGGGCGCGCGCGACGATGGACTGGTAGATCTCCTGCACGCGTGCGTCGAGGGCGACCTCATCCTCGGCCTTGGACAGCGCGGCCTCGTGTGAGGCGCGCTCGTCGCGTGCCTCGGCCGCGTCATCGGCGAAGTCCTCATCCACCTCGCCCTCGATCTCGGCAAGGACCGACGGGTCGGGGCCCAGCAGCAGCGAGTGCTCAACGAGGGCGCGCAGCGCGGCCTCGCGCTCGCTCTCCTCGGCCTGCGGGTCGGTGCTCTCCCCCGCCTCGGTGTCTTCGACCTCGTCGGCCGCTTCCAGGTACGGGATCAGATCGGCCGGGATGCCACCGCGCTGGTCCTCGTGGGTGGGGTCTTGCCCGAAGAACGATTCGCCTGCCATGTTTCCTCCGCTACTCACAGTGTCCTCGCTATTTTACCGGGCTGGGTCGCGCGGGCGGCTTGTTCTGCCGGTCACGGCGCGTTGTCACGCACAGTCCGCGCGTCGTCATCGACGAGGCCGGGGCGGGTTTCTCCGGGAACCTTCGTATTCGCCGCAGGCCGATCGTCGGCACCAGGTTGGCGAAGACGGATAGGATTGCTTCCATCAAGGTAATCTCCTCAAGGAGGCAACACGTGGGTAAGTGGTTTGGTCAGGCTAGCGAAATCGAAGAGCTGCGCGCCGAAAACCGCCAGCTGAAGGAACAGGTCGCGAACCTCGAGGCGCGACTGCGTGCCGCTTACGCGGACGCCAGGGTCACGGCGCTCGCCGGATCGTCCTTCCCCTCCCCCGAGGCAGCGGTCCCGCAGGCCTCAGGTCCCGCCTTTCCAGCCGGTGCACCCAACTCGGCCACGGCCTCGTTCCCGGAGCTGAGCGCAGCCGAACTCCAGATGATCGCCGAGGGCAGGACTCTCAACGCCGTCAAGGCCTACCGGGACCGCACCGGCGTCGGCCTGAAGACGGCGAAGGCAGCGATCGACGCCGCGCGCTGAGCACCCATCACCTCACGTCCCACCGATTACGAGCTTTGCTCCACGCCCCAGCTGGTCGGACAGCAGTTATTTCCCCGGTTGACGCTCACACATGCGGATAGGTTGTGCACTTCCGGATAGGTTACGCACTTCCGGATAGGTTATTAACCTATCCAGATGCTCATAACCTATCCAGATGCTCATAACCTATCCGCGTGTTCGTATCCGCCGGCCTCGGCGCGTTTTCCCGGACGGCTATACCGTTTCATCAACGAGGCTGCGGCGGGCCGCGGTCAACGATTCTCGTCATGCTCGGCGACCCAACAGCTCTGATAGGATGCTGATCACACAATCACCGTCATCGACGACAGGACGCACCATGCTTCTGATCGGCTTCACTGAAGAACCCGGCTGGATTCGTTCCACCTTTAACCTCACCTACCGCGTTCCCTGGGAGGGGCTGCTCAAGGGGGTGCACGGTGTCTTCCCCTTCATGCACGGCGTCTCCCCGAACACCGACACTCCCGAGGTACTGGTCGATGACGCAATCATCCAGATTTCCTCCCGCGACGAGATCCTCGCAATCCCCGAGGCCGGTTCCATCACCATTCGCGGCTTCTCACCCGTCATCAAGGCGCCCGCCATGCTGGTGTTCCACAACCAGGTGTCCTTCGTCAACGTCGCGGTGGGCCGCGTCGGCGAAGAATACCAGAACACCGACTACGAGAAGTTCAACAAGTCGTTGTGCCAGTTCATGGACTCCATCGAGATCATGATGCACGTCCCGCCGGCCGAGTAACGAGGTAGCCAACGCATTCAATCGCTGTCACGCAGGAGGAGCAATAGTCTTCCCACACCTCGTCGATAGCGACGAGACCGGGAGGTTTTCCTCCCGGCCCCAACCTATACAGGCGGGCGGGCCGGGCTTTCACCCGACCCGCCCGCCTCAGTAACAGCACTCAGTGCTTGGCGACGCTCACCGCGAGCTTGTCGCCGGCCTTGACCGTCAGCGACAGAGCGAGGGTCTCGGCGGCGATCATGTCGCGCCAGGTCTCCACGTCGGCCACGTGATCGGCAGGAACGGTCAGCGACAGGTCGATGCGGTCCGCGATGTGCAGGCCTGCGTTCTTACGCTCATCCTGAACGGCGCGGACGACGTCGCGGGCGTAGCCCTCGGCCTCGAGCTCGGGGGTCAGCTCCGTATCGAGCACGACGAAGGTGCCCGACGCCAGAACGTCCGCGACCTGGCCCTCGGCGGCGTCCACGGAGGTGGACACGGAGAACATGTCGCCCGTGAGCACCAGCGGCACCCCGTCCAGCTCGACGGAGGCGAAACGGCACTGGCCGTCCACGACCTCCCACTCACCGGACTTCTGAGCCTTGAACAGCTGGCTCGTCAGCTTACGGACAGCCGGATCGAAGGCGCGCGGATTCAGGGACAGCTCAGTGCGGACGCTCAGGCCCGAGTCCTGCGGAGCGGAGAACACCACGGACTTCACGTTCACCTCGGAGGCGATGAGATCCGCGAAGGGCTCCAGGGCCCCAAAGTACTCGGAGACGACCTGCAGGGACGCCAGCGGCTGGCGCACGCGCAGCTGGTGCGTCTTGCGCAGCGCGTGAGCAGCCGACACGATCGAACGAACCTCGTCCATGGCGGCGACCAGCTCGGGGGCGTCCACGGCCTCGTCGATGACCGGGAAGTCCGTCAGGTGCACGGACTCGCCGCCCGTCAGGCCACGCCAGACCTCCTCGCTCAGCAACGGCAGCAGGGGCGCCGCCAGCTCCATGAGCGTCACGAGAGCCGTGTACAGCGTGTCGAACGCGGCGCTGTCCTCGTCCCAGAAACGCTGACGCTGGGTACGCACGTACCAGTTCGTCAGAACGTCGAGGTAGTCGCGAACCGCCTCGCACGCGCCGGCCACGTCATAGGCGTCCAGCGCGCCGCGCACGTCCTCGGCGAGGGTGCGGGTGTGGGCCAGCAGGTAGCGGTCCATCTGCGCCAGCGCGGCCACGGCCTCGGGCGAGGACAGATCGATACGCTTGGCCTCGTAGCCCTCGCCCTTGTTGCAGGCGCCCGCGTACAGCGTGAAGAAGTAGTACGTGTTCCAGATCGGCAGCAGCACCTGACGGACAGTGTCGCGAATCGACTCCTCCTTAACGATCAGGTTGCCGCCGCGCACGACCGGGCTCGACATGAGGAACCAACGCATCGCGTCGGAGCCGTACTTGTTGAACACCTCTGCCACGTCCGGGTAGTTACGCAGCGACTTACTCATCTTCAGGCCGTCGTCACCCAGCACGATGCCGTGGGAGACGCAGGAGCGGAACGCGGGGCGATCGAAGAGCGCGGTCGCCAGGACGTGCAGCGTGTAGAACCAGCCGCGCGTCTGGCCGATGTACTCGACGATGAAGTCGCCCGGGTAGTGGTTCTCGAACCATTCCTGGTTTTCGAACGGGTAGTGCACCTGCGCGAAGGGCATCGAACCGGACTCGAACCAGCAGTCGAACACGTCGGAGATACGACGCATCGTCGACTTGCCCGTCGGGTCGTCCGGGTTCGGGCGCGTGAGCTGATCAATGAACGGACGGTGGAAATCCGTGACCTTCACGCCGAAGTCGGCCTCAAGCTCCGCGATGGAGCCGTAGACGTCGGTGCGCGGGTAGGCCGGATCGTCCGAGACCCACACGGGGATCGGCGCGCCCCAGAAGCGGTTACGCGAAATCGACCAGTCGCGGGCACCCTCCAGCCACTTGCCGAAGATGCCATCCTTGGTGTGCGCGGGAGTCCAGGTGATCTCTTGGTTGAGCTCGACCATGCGGTCACGGATCTGGGTCACACGCACGAACCACGAGGACACGGCCTTGTACATGAGGGGCTTGCGGCAGCGCCAGCAGTGCGGGTAGGAGTGCACGTAGGACTTCTCGCGCACGAGCACGGCGCGGATCTCGGGGGCACGGCGCGCGATGGGGCCACCCTGCTCGCGCAGGTCGGCGACCACGTAGCGGTTCGCGTCAAAGATCTGCATGCCCTCGTAGTCGGGCACCTCGGAGGTGAAGACGCCACCCTCGTCGACAGGCAGGACCATGCCGATGTTGTACTCCATGCACGTCCACATATCGTCCTCACCGAAGGCGGGAGCCTGGTGGACGAGGCCGGTGCCGTCCGTGGTCGTCACGTAGTCGGCGGCGATGATGGACCAACCGTTGGGGCCGGGGGCGGCCCCTTCAGCGCGGCGCTCGGGGGTGTCGAAGTAGTCGTAGATCGGGTGGTAGTGGGTGCCCACCAGCTCGCTGCCCTTGTAGGTGGCGACCACGGTGGGTTCCTCGCCCAGCTCCTTGGCGTAAGCGGGAATCAGGTCGGTGGCGATGAGGACGCGCTCGCCGGCGAGGTTCCCCTCGTGGTCGGAGGCGACCTCGACGAGGGAGTACTCGATCTCCGGGCCCACGGCGACGGCCGAGTTCGAGGGCAGGGTCCAGGGCGTGGTCGTCCAGATGAGCGCCAGCTCGGGGCGCGCCGAGTCCTCACGCAGTTTCTGTTCGAGACGCAGGCCAACCGTCACCGTGTTGTCGGTGCGGTCCTGGTACACGTCGTCGTCCATCTTGAGCTCGTGGTTGCTCAGCGGCGTGCGGTCATTCCAGCAGTAGGGCAGGACGCGGTGGCCCTGGTAGGCCAGGCCCTTGTCGTAGAGCTGCTTGAAGGCCCACAGCACGGACTCGGTGTAGGACATGTCGAGCGTCTTGTAGTCGTGCTCGAAGTCCACCCAGCG
>JAHYYD010000012.1 GCA_019425105.1 Actinomycetota bacterium | reverse complement strand
GTGGGCATGGAGCTCAACGTCATCGCCGCAGCCGTCATCGGCGGTACCTCCCTGTCGGGTGGCCGCGCCTCGATCCCCGGCGCTCTGGTCGGCGCGATCCTCATGGAGACCCTCAAGAAGGGCCTGACGATGATGGGTATCGCCGCCGAATGGCAGTTCGTCGTCACCGGTATCGTCCTGCTCCTCGCGGTCGTTATCGACAACCTGCGTCGCATCCGCGAAAACGCAGCCTGATTCTTACCCATTCAATTCACCCATCGTGGACCGACGTCGGTTCACACACACCAAGGGCGGGAATGACCCCGCCACCCCACGAAAGGAAAACCAATGCGCCCCATCGGACGTATCTTCGCCGCCGCCGCCGTCGGCTCCATGGCCCTGGGCCTGGCTGCCTGCACGACCTCAACGGACTCCTCCTCGTCCTCCTCCGACGCCAAGCCCAGCGCGTCCTCCGGCTCCGCCAAGGTTGACACCTCCGGCAACGCCCAGGATTGGGAGAAGGCCGCGGTCAAGGGTGACGGCACCAAGACCATCTACCTGGTCTCCAAGGGCTTCCAGCACCGCTTCTGGCAGGCCGTGAAGGAAGGTGCCGAGCAGGCCGGCGAGGAGCTGGGCTACAAGGTGAACTTCGTTGGCCCGCAGGACGAGACCAAGGTGACCGAGCAGACCGACCAGCTGAAGTCCGCTCTGGACTCCGGCCCGGCCGCCATCGGCTTTGCCGCTCTCGACTCCAAGGCTGCCGCCGACCTCCTGAACGAGATCAATAGCAAGGGCATCCCGGTTGTCGCCTTCGACTCCGGTGTTGAGTCCGACATCCCCGTCACCACCGTCCAGACGGACAACAAGGCCGCCGCTGCCGAGGCCGCCAAGCACATGATCGAGCTGCTCAAGGACAAGAAGGGCTCGGTCGGCATGGTCTGCCACGACTCGACCTCCACCACGGGCAAGCAGCGCTGCGAGGGCTTCAAGGAGTACTTCAAGGCCAATGCTCCCGCCGACCTGAAGCTCCTCGACGAGCAGATCGCCGGTGAGGTCACCAAGGCCGCCGACACCTCCCTGTCCATCATCCAGGCCAACTCCGACATCGTCGGCATGTACGGCTCCAACGAGGCCGCTGCCTCCGGCATCGTCCAGGGTGTTGCTGAGTCCGGTAAGGACGTCACCGTTGTCGGCTTCGACTCGGGCAAGACCCAGATCGACGCGATCAAGGGTGGCACCGAGGCTGGCGCCGTGACCCAGTCGCCCGTCAAGATCGGCTACTACACGGTGAAGGCCGCTGTCGCAGCGCTCAACGGCGCTGAGCTGCCCAAGGTTATCGACTCGGGCTTCGCCTGGTACGACAAGACCAACATCGACAGCCCGGAGATCAAGGCGAACCTCTACGAGTGAGCCGATAGCTCCATCGGGCACGAGGCCGGGGCCGGGGACGTAACACACTGAACCGGTGGCCCGCCGCGGGTCCCGCTCCACGACGCTGGGGTGGGACCCGCGGACCCGGCACCTTTTTATTCATAGGATCCGAGGGGGCGAGCGCCCCCGCGCTCCGACATCGACGTCATCATGAGGGATGAAGGAATAATGACAAACCACCCCCGCATCGGAATCCGCCCCACTATTGACGGCCGCCGTAAGGGCGTTCGTGAGTCGCTCGAAGAGCAGACCATGAACATGGCGAAGTCCGTCGCCGAGCTTTTTTCTTCCAACCTGCGTTACCCGGACGGTGCCCCCGTCGAGGTCGTCATCGCTGACACCACGATCGGCCGCGTCCACGAGGCCCAGGCCTGCGCCGCCAAGTTCCGCGAGAACAACGTCGGCCTGACCGTGACGGTCACCCCCTGCTGGTGCTACGGCACGGAGACCACCGACATGGACCCCGCGATGCCGCACGCCATCTGGGGCTTCAATGGCACTGAGCGCCCCGGCGCCGTGTACCTTGCCGCCGCCCTGGCAGGCCACGCTCAGATCGGTATCCCCGCCTTCGGTATCTACGGCGAGCACGTGCAGGACGCTGACGACACCTCCATCCCCGAGGACGTGCGCACCCGCCTCCTCGACTACGCGACCGCCGGCCTGGCCGTTGCGCAGATGAAGGGCGAGGCCTACCTGTCCATGGGCTCCGTCTCCATGGGTATTGCCGGCTCTGTTGTCAACCCCGACTTCTTCGGCTCCTACCTCGGCATGCGCAACGAGTACATCGACATGTCCGAGTTCACCCGCCGCATCGATGAGGGCATCTACGATCCCGAGGAGTACGAGAAGGCGTACCAGTGGATCCGCGAGAACTTCAAGCAGGGCAAGGACTGGAACCCGCCGGAGTGGCAGTACCCGGAGAAGCACGAGGACTGGTGGAAGTTCGTCACCAAGATGACGCTCATCGCCCGCGACCTCATGCACGGCAACCCGCGCCTGGCCGAGCTGGGCTTTGAGGAAGAGGCCGGCGGCCACGGTGCCATCGCGGCAGGCTTCCAGGGCCAGCGCCAGTGGACGGACCACTTCCCCAACGGCGACGTTCTGGAGACCATCCTCAACACGAACTTCGACTGGACCGGCATCCGCCAGCCTTCCGTCGTGGCCACCGAGAACGACTCGCTCAACGGTGCCTCGATGCTGTTCGGTTACCTGCTGACCAACACGCCGCAGATCTTCTCCGACGTGCGCACCTACTGGAGCCCCGAGTCCATCGAGAAGGCCACCGGTTGGAAGCCCGAGGGCCGCGCTGCCGCCGGTCTGCTCGACCTGCGTAACTCCGGCTCGACCACGCTGGACGGCGCCGGCAAGGCTGTGCGCGACGGCAAGAACGTCATCAAGCCCTGGTACGAGCTGACCGAGGAAGACCGCGACGCCACGCTCGAGGCCACGACCTTCCACCCGGCCTCGACCGGCTACTTCCGCGGCGGCGGCTTCTCGACCCACTTCCGTACCTCCGGCGAGATGCCCGTGACGATGTGCCGCATCAACCTGGTGCGCGGCCTCGGACCGGTCCTGCAGATCGCCGAGGGCTACACGGTCGAGCTGCCCGACGAGGTCGCCTTCACCATCGAAGAGCGCACCAACATCGAGTGGCCCACCACCTGGTTCGTCCCGAACCTGACGGGTGAGGGCGCGTTTAAGAGCGTCTACGACGTGATGAACAACTGGGGCGCTAACCACGGCGCGATCTCCTACGGCCACATCGGCGGTCAGCTCATCACGCTGGCCTCGATGCTGCGCATCCCGGTCAACATGCACAACGTCCCCGAGGAGCGGATCTTCCGTCCCAAGGCGTGGTCGCTGTTCGGCACCGAGTCCCTCGAGGCGGCGGACTTCCGCGCCTGCGACACCTTCGGTCCGATGTACCGCTGATGCAACTCCCGGTCGGGCTCGGGTGTCCTCTCTCCCCGGGCCCGACCGGGCCACCCTCTCGGGGCTCTTTTCCCGGGACGCAGCCCCGGCCTCGCCGATGAGGAAAGCTGCACGAGAACCCAACGACGGGACACGCCGAGCCAGGGCGTATCTGGAGGAGACCTTCAATGACCACCGTACTTGCTGTTGACCTTGGATCCGCGTCCGGACGAGTCCTCGCCGGAACGCTACGCGATGGCCGCCTGGATGTCACGGACATCCACCGTTTTAAGCACGAGGCGCGCCGCCGGGAAGATGGCACCCTCACGTGGGACGTGGCCACGATGGAGGCCGAGACGATCACCGGCTTGAAGAAGGCCCTCGAACGCTTCCCCGACGCCCGCGCCGTCTCGATTGATACGTGGGGCGTGGACTGGGCTCCCCTCGACGGCAATGGCGAGCTTGTCGGCGATGTTGTCGCCTACCGCGACGAGCGCACTGCCCGTACCCTTGATGCTTTCCGCGAGCGCATTGGCGACCGCGAGTTTTTTGACCTGACCGGTAACCAGCCGGCGACGATCAACACGGCGAATCAGCTGTTCGCCTATCTGCAGGAAAACCCAGCTGACGCCCGGCGCGTCGCGGCGGCCCTCTTCCTGCCCGACTACTTTGCGTACCGCCTCACCGGCGTCGTCGGTTGGTCGCGCACGATCGCCTCGACCTCCGGCCTGCTCACCCCGGGCGGCGGCGACTTTAACGACGAGGTCTTCTCGCGCCTCGGCATCCCGCGCGGCTGGTTCGGTGAGCTGTCCGCCGACCGGACCGTCGTCGGCCCCTGCACGGTTCCCGGCCTCGAAACCCTGACCGTCGTGCGCGGTGGTGCCCACGACTCCGCGTGCGCGGTCCACGGCCTGCCCATCGAGGAGGGCAAGCGCGCCTACTTCCTGTCCTGCGGCTCCTGGTCGGTCCTGGGTGCCATCGAGGACAAGCCCCTCATGAGCGACGCCGCCTTCGACCTCGGCATTACGAACGAAGGCCGCACCGACGGGGGAGTGCGTCCCCTCTTCAACATCACCGGCATGTGGATCCTTCAGGAAATCCAGCGCCAGTGGGAGCGCGAGGGCACGCCCACCGACACCGACGAGCTGGTCGCCCAGGCCCGCGAGCTGCCCGCCGCCTCGGGCACCTTCGACCCCGACGAGGAGGCCTTCGCCACCCCCGGCGACATGCAGCGCAAGATCGACGAGGCCCTGGACGCCCAGGGGGTGGCATGCCCCGACTCCATGGCCGGGTACGTGCGCGTCATCATCGAGTCTTTCGCCCGCCGTTACGCGCGCGCGATTGGTGAGCTCACCGAGGCCACGGGGAAGGCCCCCGACCAGCTCAACCTCGTGGGCGGCGGCGCGCGTAACCGCCTGCTGTGCGACCTGACCGCCCAGATCTCGGGTGTCACCGTCGTGCGTGGCCCCATCGAGGCCTCGACCTTTGGTTCCCTCCTGGCGCAGCTCGAAACCATCGGTGCTCTCGCCGAAGAAGATCGCGCCTCCATAATCGCAGCCAGCGCAGCGACCCATGTCCACGTCCCGACCCGCGGCTAAGAAAGTCTCCCTGGCCGACATCGCGCGGCGCGCGGGCGTCTCAACGAACACGGTCTCGCGCGTCGTGCGCGGGGATCCCGAGGTCTCCGAAAAGACGCGGGCGAGGATCTCCAAGCTGGTCGAGGAGCTGGGCTACGTTCCCAACTACGCGGCGCGCGCGCTCGCGGCCAAGCGCACGAACGTCCTGCAGGTCGTGCTGGCCGCCCCCATGTTCCACGGACACGGGCGCGTGCTGCTGTCGATCCTCAACGCCTCGTCGCAGGCCGGCTACCACGTGTCCCTGTCCTACGCGTACGGGCCGGATGGGCAGTTGCGCAATGACTTTGCTCCCTTCGACGTCGATGGGGTCATCATCCTGGGCGGCCAGGACCCGACGATCGACGTCGCGATCGAGGCGGGCAAGCGCTTCCCGACAGTCCTCGTTCTGACGAGCGAAAAGGGGCTCGATGGCATCTCGACGGTCGCCGTCGACAATGTGCGCGGGGCGCGCTTGGCCACTGAGCACTTGCTCGCCCAGGGGCTCACCGACGTCGTTCATATCTGTGGGCCCGCCGGCTGGTCGGACGCGCAGATGCGCAGGCTCGGCTACGAGCAGGCATGCCAGGCGTACGGCATCGAACCCGTCGTGCTCCAGCCCGACTCCTGGGACTCGCGCGACGGCTACGACGTGATGCGCGCGGCCGGGCGACTGCCCGAGGGCGTGCAGACCGCCAACGATCAGCTGGCCCTCGGCGCGATGCGCTACATCTACGAGCGCGGGGGAGTGGTCCCACGCGACGTGCGGGTCGTCGGCTTCGACGACATCGACGGCGCGGACTCCTACGCACCCCCGCTCACGACGATCCACCAGCCCTTCGATCGCCTCGGGCGCACCGCCGTGCGCCTCGTGCGTTCGCTCATGGGCGGGGGACCCTCCCAGGACATTGTTCTCGACCCCGAGCTGGTCATCCGGGCCAGTTCACACCTGTAAGAAAGGCACGTTCATGCTCTATGGTCCGATGACTCACCCGCAGTTCCTGCGCGCGCTCGCGGCCGCCGGTCACGGTTCGAAGATCCTGCTGGCTGACGCGAACTACCCGCACACGACGGGTGTGAACCCGCGCTGCGAACTCATCTCCCTCAACCTGGCTCCGGGGCTCCTGGACGTCAGCCAGGTCCTGGACGTCCTCAAGCGCACGATTCCGATCGAGCGTGCCGAGATCATGACCCCCGCACCCGACGCTGATCCGGTGGAGATCCCGATCCACGACGAGTTCCGTGCGGCTCTGCCCGGCGTCGAGTTCGGTGAAATTTCCCGCTGGGACTTCTACGATGCTGCGCGCGACGAGAACGTGGGCATTATCGTTGCGACGGGCGAGCAGCGCCTGTACGGCAATCTGCTGCTCACGGTGGGCGTTCGTCAGCCCGGCGAGTAAAACTCATTTGCCGCGCCAGCGCGGGGCTTGTCGCGTGAGTGACGAGTGCTTTCGTTTCATTTTCGTTTCGAATGGATGATGGCGCTGGCGAGGGGTGAGAGTTTCATATCTGGTGGGTGGTCCGCGCGGGCCGCCCACCAGAGTATTTATCCCTGCAATATCCGTCAAATGTGCCGAATGAATGACGGTGTTCTGAACGTTTGTGCGTCCCGCCTGCACGGGTGTATGAACAGCTTGCGTGATGTTGCATACTTTCGTTTTAGTGACTATTCTTGTCGTAACGAAATGTAAAGCGACAAGGAATGCCGCTGATTCCACGAAGAGGTGCCCCATGGGACGTGCAGAAGAACGCACGAACTACATCCTGGATCGCCTCGCCCGGGAGGGTGAGGTGAGCGTCGCGCAGCTTGCCTCCGATCTGGGCGTATCGCCCGTGACGGTGCGCGCCTCGCTGAAGGCCCTCGACGAGCAGGGCTACCTCGTGCGCACCCACGGCGGTGCGCGCCCCACCACCTTCCGTAACATTCACCTGCGCCAGAACGATCGTGTCGAGGTCAAGGAACGCATTGCTCGCGCCGCTGCCGACATGATCCACGACGACGATCGCGTCATGATCGAGGCCGGTACCACCTGCGCCCTCATCGTCAAGTACCTGACCGGCAAGCGCGGAGTGCAGGTCCTGACCAACTCCGTGCTTGTCTTCGCTAACGCCCGCTCCAACCCGAGCCTCAATATCACGCTGACGGGTGGGCACTTCCGCGCCGAGTCCGAGTCCCTCGTGGGACCGGTTGCAGAGCGCGCCATCAATGACTTCAACGCACGCGTCGCGTTCCTTGGGACCGACGGGTTCAGCGTTGATCGCGGCCTGACCACCCAACTCGTGGAGGGTGGACAGGTCGGTTCCATTATGCGCACCCGCGCACAAGAGACGTGGCTGCTCGCCGACTCCTCCAAGTATGGGGAAGCCGGCTTCGTCAGCTTCATGGGGATCGACGAGGTCACCGGAATCATCACCGACGATGAGATCCCCGAAGAATCCATCAAGGAATTGGCCGAGCGCACGAAGCTGCGCATCGTCTAGGAGGAATTACATGGCCACCATCGTGGTGATGCCCCAGCTGGGCAACTCTGTTGAGTCATGCATCATCGTCGAGTGGATGATCGCGGAAGGCGACACCGTCGCCGTCGACCAGACGCTCGCGTCCATCGAGACCGACAAGTCGACCATGGAGGTGCCCTCGACCGCTGAGGGTACCGTCCTGAAGCTCCTGTGGGAGGAAGGCGACGAGGTCCCCGTCAAGGATCCGCTCATCATCGTCGGTGAGCCCGGGGAGGACATCTCCGGCCTCGTTCCGGGTGGCGACGGCGCCCCCGCCGAAGCCGATGCTCCCGCCGAGCAGGCCGGCGCCCCCGAGCAGGCCGCTGCCCCCGCGTTCGCGACCGAGCGCGCTACCGGCGCCGTCTCTCCGCGCGCCCGCGCCCTCGCCGCCTCCAACGGCGTCGACGCCTCGTCCATCTCCGAGGGCTCGGGTCCCCACGGCCGCGTCATCGAGCGTGATGTTGCCGCCGCCATCGCCGCCGGCCCCGTCCTGACCTCCGCCGCGCGCGCCGCCGGCGTGAGCGCCACCGAAGGCACCGGCATCGGCGGACGCGTGTCCGTCGCCGACGCGGGCCGCGCGCCCGAGGCCGCCCCCGCCGCCGCTGTCGCAGCCCCCGCCGCCGCGGCCGACTTCCCCGGTGCCTCGACCTCCGCCCCGCTCAAGGGCGTGCGCAAGGTCGTCGCCAAGCGCATGATGGAGTCCCTGACCTCCACCGCGCAGCTGACCCTCAACACGACGGCCAACGCCGCCGGCATCCTCGCGATGCGCAAGAAGGTCAAGAACGCCGACGAGTCCCTGGGCCTGAACAAGATCACGCTCAACGACCTGGTCTGCTTCGCCGTGTCGCGCACCCTGCTCAAGTACCCCGTGTTCAACGCTCACCTCGAGGACGGCGTCCTCACCCAGTTCGAGCAGGTCCACCTCGGCTTCGCGTGCGACACCCCGCGCGGCCTCCTCGTCCCCGTTATCCGCTCGGCGCAGTCCCTGGGCCTCAAGGCCTTCTCCGACGAGGCCAAGCGCCTCGCCGGCGGCGCGATCGACGGCTCCCTGTCGCCCGATTTCCTGAGCGGCGGCACCTTCACGGTCTCCAACATCGGCTCCTTCGGTATCGAGACCTTCACCCCCGTCATCAACCTGCCTCAGACGGCGATCCTGGGCGTCGGCGCGATCACCCCGCGCCCGACCGTGGCCGCCGACGGCACGATCGGCGTGGAGCAGCGCATCAACCTCTCGCTGACGATCGACCACCAGGTCATCGACGGCGCGGACGGCGCCCGCTTCCTGCGCGACCTGGTCGCAGCCATCGAAAACATTGACGTGACGGTCCTGGCCTGAGGAAAGAGGAAAACTCATGAGTGATACGCATTTTGACGTCATCGTCCTCGGTGCGGGCCCCGGCGGCTACCTGGCTGCCGAGCGCCTCGGACACGCGGGCAAGAAGGTCGCCCTCGTCGAGGAGCAGTACCTGGGCGGCACCTGCCTGAACGTGGGATGCATCCCCACCAAGACCCTGCTCAACGGCGCGAAGAACTACCTGCACGCCAAGGAAGCCAGCCAGTTCGGCGTGGACGCCCAGGGCGTTGCCGTCAACTGGACGCAGATGCAGGCCTGGAAGGATCAGGTCGTCAAGGGCCTGGTCGCCGGCGTCGCAGCCACCGAGCGCAAGGCAGGCGTGACCGTCATCAATGGACGAGGCCACCTCGATGCCCCCGGTCGCGTGACCGTTGAGGGGACGACCTACACCTCGGACCACGTCATCATCGCCACGGGCTCCGTGCCGGCCATGCCCCCGCTGCCCGGCACTCAGGACAACCCCGCGCTGGTGGACTCCACGGGTATCCTCTCGCTGCCCGAGGTCCCGGCCCGCCTCGCGATCATCGGCGGCGGCGTCATCGGCGTCGAGTTCGCCTCCCTGTACTCCACCCTCGGCTCCCAGGTGACCGTCATCGAGATGGCCCCCGAGATCCTGCCCTTCATGGACGACGACCTGGCCGCCAAGGCCCGCGCCGCCATGAAGGACGTGACCTTCGAGCTGGGCTGCCGCGTCGAGTCCCTCGACGGAGGCACCGTCCACTACTCCAAGGGCGAAGAGAAGCTGAGCGTCGAGGCTGACGTGGTCCTCATGGCCGTTGGCCGCCGTCCCGCGACGGCGGGCTGGGGTGCCGAAGAGGCCGGCCTCGAGATCAACCGCGGCGTCGTCGTCGACGACACGATGCGCACCAACCTGCCCAACGTGTGGGCCATCGGCGACGTCACCGGACGTTCCCTGCTGGCGCACGCCGCCTACCGCATGGCGGAGGTCGCCTCGGCGAACATCCTCGACCCGACCGCGAAGAAGCGCGGCGAGGTCATGCGCTGGCACACCGTCCCGTGGGCCGTCTTCTCGATCCCCGAGGCCGCCGGCGTCGGTCTGACCGAGTCCGCCGCTAAGCGCGAGGGCCGCGAGGTCCTCGTCGCCAAGGTCCCCGCCCTCATGTCCGGCCGCTTCATCGCGGAGAACGGCTTCAAGGCCCCCGGCGAGGCGAAGATCCTCGTTGACCCCAAGACCCACCAGGTGCTGGGCATCCACGTGCTGGGCGCGTACGCCGCGGAGATGATCTGGGGCGCGCAGGCCGTCCTCGAGATGGAACTCACCGTCGAGGACCTGCGTCAGGTCGTCTTCCCGCACCCCACGGTCTCCGAGGTCATCCGCGAAGCCGCGTGGGCCGTCAAGCTCTAACGAACATCCCCTACGTCAAGGAAGAGTAGAAAAATGACTCAGTCTCTCATCATCGACCCCAACGAGGTACGTCGCCCCGGTTACGTGAAGTTCCCCGAGGTGCCCGTCAACCAGTACACCTTCGACCGTGACACCGAGATCGCCCGCTACGGCGAAAAGGGCATGGTCCAGATGCTCCACGACATGATCGTCGTGCGCACCTTCGAGTCGATGCTCGACTCCATCAAGAAGACCGGCGCCTGGCAGGGCGTTGAATACAACCACCGCGGCCCCGCCCACCTGGGCATCGGCCAGGAGAGCGCCTACGTCGGCCAGAGCTTCGTGCTGAAGCCCGAGGACTTCATCTTCGGTTCCCACCGCTCCCACGGCGAGATCCTCGCCAAGTGCTACTCGGCCATGCACCAGATGGACGACGCGCAGCTCGAGTCCATCATGAAGGGCTTCCTCGGCGGCGAGACCCTGTCCTACGCCGAGAAGATCGACTACAAGGACACGAAGGACCTCACTGAGAACTTCATCCTCTTCGGTGCTCTCGCCGAGATCTTCGCCCGCAAGTCCGGCTTCAACCGTGGCCTGGGCGGCTCGATGCACACCTTCTTCCTGCCGTTTGGCTCCTACCCGAACAACGCGATCGTCGGCGGATCCGCGCCGATCGCGAACGGCGCGGCCCTCTTCAAGCGCATCAACCGCAAGCCCGGCATCGTCGTCTCCAACGTTGGTGACGCCGCCCTGGCCTGTGGCCCCGTGTGGGAGGCCATGAACTTCGCGTCCATGGATCAGTTCCGCTCCCTGTGGTGCGAGGAGGACGGTGGCAACCCGCCGATCCTGTTCAACTTCTTCAACAACTTCTACGGCATGGGCGGCCAGACCTTCGGCGAGACCATGGGATATGAGATCCTCGCCCGCGTGGGCGCGGCCCTCAACCCCGAGGCCATGCACGCCGAGCGCGTCGACGGTCTCAACCCGCTGGCCGTCGCGGATGCGACCACCCGCAAGAAGAAGATCCTCGAGGAGGGCCGCGGCCCCGTCCTCATGGACACCATCACCTACCGCTTCTCCGGCCACTCGCCGTCGGACGCCTCCTCGTACCGCACGAAGGAAGAGGTCGAGCTGTGGGAGCAGGTCGACTGCATCAAGGAGTACTCGAACCTGCTCATCTCCAACGGCCTGACCACGCAGGACGAGATCGATGGCTACGCCGCCTCCCTGACCGACAAGCTCGTGCACGTCCTCAAGCTGGCGATCGACGACGAGGCCACGCCGCGCGTTGCCGACGGCTACATCGATTCCGTCATGTTCTCCAACGAGAAGGTTGAGGCGTTCGACGACGCCACCCCCGAGATCGACCTCGGGGACAACCCGCGCATCAAGGCTCTGGCGAAGAAGGTGCGCAGCTCCGTCGACGAAAACGGCAAGCCCGTCTCCAAGATGCGCATGTACCAGTTCCGTGACGGCCTGTTCGAGGCGATGCTGCACCGCTTCAAGACCGATCCGACGATGGCCGCATGGGGCGAGGAAAACCGCGACTGGGGCGGTGCCTTCGCCGTCTACCGTGGCCTGACTGAGGCCCTGCCCTACCGTCGCCTGTTCAACTCGCCCATCGCCGAGGCCTCGATCGTGGGCGCCGGCGTCGGCTACGCGATGGCCGGTGGCCGCGCGGTCGTCGAGCTCATGTACTGCGACTTCCTGGGCCGCGCCGGTGACGAGGTCTTCAACCAGATGGCTAAGTGGCAGTCGATGAGCGCGGGCCTGCTCAAGATGCCCCTCGTCCTGCGTGTGTCAGTGGGTTCGAAGTACGGCGCCCAGCACTCCCAGGACTGGAGCGCGCTCGTCGCTCACATCCCGGGCCTGAAGGTCTACTTCCCGACGACCCCGACCGATGCGAAGGGCATGCTCAACCTGGCGCTGTCCGGCACCGACCCGGTCGTGTTCCTCGAGAGCCAGAAGCTCTACGACAAGGGCGAGGACTTCGAGCCCGGCGGCGTGCCCGAGGGCTACTACGAGACCGAAGAGGGCGAGCCGGCGATCCGCCGCGAGGGCAGCGACATCACGATTGCCGCCTACGGCGCGACCGTGTACAAGGCCCTCGAGGCCGCCGACGTCCTGGCTGAGAAGTACGGCCTGAGCGCCGAGGTCATCGACCTGCGCTTCGTCGCCCCGCTGAACTACGACAAGCTCGTCGCATCCGTGAAGAAGACCGGTCGCCTCGTCCTGACCTCGGACGCGGTCGAGCGCGGTTCCTTCCTCAACACGGTTGCCGCGAACGTGCAGACCCTGGCCTTCGACGCGCTCGACGCGCCGATCGCCGTCGTCGGCTCGCGCAACGGCATCACGCCCGGCCCCGAGATGGAGTCGTACTTCTTCCCGCAGGTCTCCTGGATCCTCGACGCGATTCACGAGCGCATCCTCCCGCTGCCCGGCCACGTGCCCACCACGAAGCACGCGACCGAGGCCGAGATCGCTCGCCTGAACCGCGAGGGCCTCTGAGGCGTTGGGGGCGGGTCGTTCCCCTTTCCGGCCCGCCCCCGTACCTGGCTCGCATTCCCTGACGCGAGCTAGCGAGGCCGGGGCCACACTCCTCCTCACCGAGCCCCGGCCTCGCCCACATTCTTGATTCATCACCGTTTTTCTCCACCCAACGAAGAGATGGCAGAACCCATGGACATCACCAACGATCCGGCCGCCACCCCGGTCCAGCGCATCGAGGCGCTGCGCGCGGTGGTCGCCGACGAGCACTTCCCCAGCTGGGTGCCCGAGTCGAACAACCACATCCACACGTGCTTCTCGTTTAGCCCCTACACGCCCACCCACGCGGCGCTGCTGGCGCGGCGTAACGGCCTGCGCGTTGTCGGCTCGGTCGATCACGATTCGATCGGCGCGGCAGCCGAGATGAGTGAGGCCACCCGCATTCTGGGCATGGGTTCCGTCACCGGCTTTGAGATTCGCGCCCGCTTCGGAGAGGGAACGCCGCTCGCGCAGCGTAAGCTCAACAACCCTGACTCCGTGGGCGTGGCCTACATGACGGTGCAGGGCGTGCCTGCGCCGGCCCGCGAGAAGGTCGCCGAGTGGCTTGCCCCCAAGCGCGCCGCCCGCCTTGAGCGCACCCTCGCCATGGCTGAGAGCGCGGGCAAGATCCTCACCGACCTGGGCCTGGAGCCCTTCGATCCCCAGGCGGACATGGTCGGCATCTCCCAGTACGCCAATGGCGGCGGCATCACCGAGCGTCACCTGCTGGCTGCCATGGCCTCGGCCCTGATCCGCGGTTTTGGCCGCGGCCCCGCCCTGGTCCAGGGCCTGGATTCGATGGGCGTTGAGGTTCCCGCCTCCCTCGCGCGCGTCCTGTCCGACAAGGACAACCCGCACCTCATGTATGACCTGCTGGGCGTCCTGAAGGCCAACTACCTGGATCGCATCTACATCCAGCCCACCGACGAGCTGCCGAGCGCGGCCGAGGTCGTCGAGTTCGCCGACTCGGTCGGCGCGATCGCCACCTACGCCTACCTGGGCGACGTATCCGCCTCGCCGACGGGCGACAAGAAGGCTGAGAAGTTCGAGGACGCGTTCCTCGACGAGCTCTTCGAGTACATGGAGTCCATCGGTCTGCGCGCCGTGACCTACATGCCCCCGCGCAACACCCCCGAGCAGCTCGAGCGCATCCACGCGCTCGCGGCCGCCCACGGCATGCTCGAGATCTCGGGCGTGGATATCAACCAGCCCCGCCAGCGTTTCACCTGCGAGGAGCTGCGTCGCCCCGAGTTCGCGGACCTCAACGAGGCCACGTGGGCCCTCGTCGCGCACGAGGCCCTGTCTTCCGTGGATCCGTCCCTGCACCTGCTGGGCCGCACGGGTCGCCTGACCCCTGAGGCTCTCGCCGAGCGCATCACCGAGTACGCGCCCCTGGGCCGCGCGATTGCCGACGGTGAGGATGCCGCCGACGTCGCCGCCCGAGCCACTTCGATTAACTGACGAGCATCGTCAAGAAAGAGAGACATCATGAGTAACGCTCCCGAGGTACGTGGGCTTTTCCTCAAGGCCCTCGGCCGCCCGGTCATCGTGGCCCCCAGCTCGGACGTGCCGACCGTCACCTTCGACGGTCCGCTCACCGAGGTGTGCTCCTGCTCCCTGAAGGAGAAGGAGCTTCCCGTCGTCGTGCGCGCAGGCGAGGAGACTTTCGAGGTTCGCGCCACCACTACCGGCGAGCGCACCATCAACGGCCGCGTCGCCCTCGTGACGGGTGGCGCCCAGGGATTTGGCGCGGAGATCGCGCGCGGCCTGGTCGACGCCGGCTGCTTCGTGTTCATCGCCGACCTGAACGGTGAGGGTGCCGTCGCGAAGGCGGCCGAGCTCGGCGGCGAAGGCGTCGCACACCCGATCACGGTCAACGTCGCAGACGAGGAGTCTGTCGCGGCGATGGCCTCCGAGATCGAGCGCGTCACCGGCGGCCTCGACCTGGTCGTCTCCAACGCGGGCATCGTGCGCGCGGGCTCCGTCCTCGAGCAGGACGCCTCCGCGTTCCGCCTGTCCACGGACATCAACTACGTGGCATTCTTCCTCGTCACCAAGCACCTGGGCCAGCTCCTGGCCCGCCAGCACTCCACCGCGCCCGAGTGGCTGACCGACATCATTCAGATCAACTCCAAGTCCGGCCTCGTCGGCTCGAACAAGAACGCCGCCTACGCGGGCTCCAAGTTCGGCGGCATCGGCCTGGTGCAGTCCTTCGCCCTCGAGATGGTTGCTCACGGCGTGAAGGTCAACGCGATCTGCCCCGGCAACTTCTACGACGGCCCGCTCTGGTCCGACCCGGACCGCGGCCTCTTCGTCCAGTACCTGAACTCCGGCAAGGTCCCCGGCGCCAAGACAGTCGCCGACGTTAAGGAGTTCTACGAGGCGAAGGTCCCTATGCGCCGCGGCGCCCAGGGCATTGACGTTCTGCGCGCGATCTTCTACATCGTCGAGCAGGAATACGAGACCGGCCAGGCCGTGCCCGTCACGGGCGGCCAGGTGATGCTCTCCTGACTTCTTACGAGGCCGGGGACACATGCGGGTTTCTCGCCAGCTCCCCGGCCTCGTCTTTTCTTCCCACGTCCAGTTGTTTTTCCAGTGAAAGAGTCAGTCATGACCCAGATTCCCGCCACCCAGTACGCGATTCAGATCGTCGGCAAGGAAGAGTTCGTCGTTAACCCGGCGAAGCCCGTTGACCCCGTTGGCCCGGCGCAGATCATGCTCGAGGTCGAAGCCTGCGGCATTTGCTTCTCTGATACGAAGCTGCTCCACCAGTTCGATGGCCACCCGCGCAAGTCGGACGTGGTGGCGGGTATCGACCTGGACGCCCTCAAGGACATTCCGTCCTACCACCCGAACCAGGAGGCCGTGACGCCCGGCCACGAGCCCGTCGTCCGCGTCGTGAAGGTCGGCGAGTCCGTCACGCACTTCAAGGTCGGCGACCGTCTGCTGGTCCAGGCCGACTGGAAGCATCTGCGTACCGCGAAGTCGAACGGCGCGTTCGGCTATAACTTCGACGGCGCCCTCGAGGAGTTCGTCGTCGTCGACGAGCGCTGCGTCGTGTCCCCGGACGGGGAAGAGTTCCTCATCCACGTGTCGGAGGGCCCGTCGGCCGCGGCCGTCGGCCTCATCGAGCCTTGGGCGACCGTCGAGGGCTCCTACGCGTGGGCCGAGCGCAACCACGTCGCCGATGGCGGCCGCCTGCTGGTCGTCGGTGAGGGCGACATCGACGCTCTGACCGCCGAGCACAAGCCCGCCGAGGTCGTGCGCGTTGCCGCCGATGCCATCGAGGGCGTGGAGGGCGAATTCGACGACGTCGTGTTCTTTGGCTCGGACGCCGACGCGATCGAGAAGGCTGCGCTCCTGATCGGCACCCGCGGCACCATGTGTGTCGTCTTGGGCGGCGAGAAGATTTCGCGCAAGGTGTCCCTGGACATCGGCCGCGTTCACTACGACTTCATCCGCTTCTGCGGTACGACCGGCTCGGATCCGCGCGAAGGCTACGCCTGGATCCCCGCCAACGGCGATCTGCGCGAGAACGATAAGTGCGTGTTCGTCGGCGCTGCCGGCCCGATGGGCGTCATGCACACGATGCGCGCCGTCACCTCCGGTGTTCCCGGCATCAGCGTCGTGGGCACCGACCTGTCGGACGAGCGACTGGCCAACTTGACGAAGGTTGTCGGCCCGACCGCCGAGAAGAACGGCGTGCCGCTGGACATCGTCAACACCTCCTCGACGCCCCTGGAGTACGGCTACACCTACGCGACGTGCCTCGTGCCCGTCCCGGCGCTGGTCTCCCAGGCCGTCGACCTGCTGGCCGAGGGTGGCATCCTGAACGCGTTTGCCGGTATCCCGGCCGGCACGTTCGGCGACTTCGACCTGCAGGGCATCATCGAGCGCCAGATCTTCATGCTGGGCACCTCCGGCTCGGATGTCTCCGACATGCGCACGGTCCTGCGCAAGATCGAAGCCGGCATCATCGACACCACGATCTCCCTGTGGGCGATCACCGGCATGGCGGGCT
This sequence comes from Actinomycetota bacterium, assembly GCA_019425105.1. Classification (GTDB taxonomy): domain Bacteria; phylum Actinomycetota; class Actinomycetes; order Actinomycetales; family Actinomycetaceae; genus Pauljensenia. The sequence continues at coordinate 3,267 of JAHYYD010000012.1, read as the reverse complement.
TCGGCGACGCCATCAACGCGGTGATGAACCGTACCTCGGGCGGCAAGATCATGGTCTTCCCGATGATGCACGACATGGGCCTGACCCCCGTGTCTGAGCTCGCCGAGAAGCTGCCGACGGTTGCCGCGAAGCTTGACGCCGCCGGCCTGTGGACCAAGGAGGCCGAGGAGGCGCTGCTCGCCACCCGCTGAGCAACCTGCTGAGACCTTTGCCCCGGCCTCGTCTGTTTGTCTGGACGAGGCCGGGGCCTTCGTGTTTCTGCGATAATGAGGGGGCAAGCGTTGCGGGATGGAACGAGGAGGTTCCCATGACGGTCAACGATCACGCCTCGCAGGAGCGCTACGTGGCGCTGTACGCCTGGCTGTGCGGGCAGATGTCCCCGCGCACGCCGCACGCGGCGGACCTCTTTGCGCAGGACAGCGAGTGCCTCTACGATGCCTTCCTCTCCGTGCTTGTCGGCACGAGGCTGGGGTTCGCGGACTACGACGATAATCAAGCCCATCACGGGCTCTACGTCTTCGACTTTTTCGTCGGTGACATCGAGGCGCCGCCGCTCGGCAGGGGCGTTGATGGGCAGAGAGTGCCCGGCATGGCGGGGGACCCTGCCGCGGACGGCGCCGCCCGAGCGATGTGCCACGCGATCGTCGACACGTGGCTCGGGGACACGAGCGCACACATCCCGTTCGTGGCATCTGTGATTGCCTCCGTGGCCACCCTCGAGCTCGTCGCCGATGTGCGCGTCGACGAGTGTGTCTTTGAGTGTGAGCTGCCGCGGGAGTATGCGCGCTTCACCGCGAACAAGCCGTGGGAGGACGGGAGCCTGCTAATCGGCGCGCTCGATTCATCTCTGCTGGTCCCCGGTCCACTCATCTACGTGGAGACGGGTGTGCGATATGGGAGACAGGTTCTGTCCTGCTCGGGCTTCGACGAGGCCGTGGCCTCGTGTGTGCAGATGGGGCTTTCTGTGGAGTCCTCCATGGCCTCCGGCACCGGAGCGACTGCCGTTCTGCGTGCCCCGCACGACCGGCCTGAGATGCTCGGGTGGGCCGCCGATGCAGTGGCTCGAGCCCTGTCGGCGTGCGGGCACGTCGGCGGAGTGCAGATTCGAGTGCGCTTCGCGCAAACGTCGGTGTAGCGCGCAGACGCGGGCTGAGAACCCACGTGCGGCTGGGGCACGCCCCCTGGCCGAACGCGATGACCGCGCCGATGCGCATAGCGAAGCCCCGGCCTCGTCCCCACGTGGAGGAACGAGGCCGGGGCAGTTTGCTCGGGGAGAGGACCCTTACGCGTTGGTCTTCTCGGAGGCGACGGGAGCGTCGTCCTTCCAGAAGTCCAGCTCGTCGGGGTTCAGGCCGATCGAGGAGGCCTTGAAGTGCGGCTCGAGGCCGGCCTTGCGCTGGGCGACGTAGTCGTTCGCGCAGCGGATGGCCTGGTTGCCCAAAATGACGATGACGGGCAGGTTGATGAGCGCCATGAGGCCCATCAGGATGTCGCCCAGGTTCCACGCGACCTCGAACTTGAGCAGGGCGCCCGCGAAGACGAGCAGCGCGGCGACGGCGCGGAAGATCGAGAGCATCCAGTGCTTCATGTGCACGTTGCGCAGCAGGAAGCGGAAGTTGACCTCGGCGTAATAGAAGTTACCGACCAGCGTCGTGAACGCGAAGAGGAACAGGGCGACCGAGATGAAGACCTGCGCGGGGCCCTGGCCGAGGACCGTCGCCATAGCATCCTTCACGAGGGGAGCGCCCGTCACACCGCTATCCGAACCGACTCCCGAGGAGAGCACCACGAAAGCGGTGAGCGTGCAGATCACCATCGTGTCGATGAAGACGGACAGCATCTGGACGAGGCCCTGCTTGGCGGGGTGCGACACGGAAGCGGAGGCGGCGGCGTTCGGAGCCGAACCGACGCCAGCCTCGTTCGAGTAGAGGCCACGCTTAATGCCGAGCATCATGGCCGAGCCGGTGAAACCGCCGAAGATAGCCGGGAAGTCGAAAGCGCTGCGGAAGATAGCTGCGAACATCGCGGGAATGTTCTGGTAGTTGAGCACGATGACGACGAAGCCGACACCCAGGTAGATGATCGCCATGACCGGGACGAGAAGGCCCGTGACGTCGGTGAGGCGACGCGTGCCGCCGAAGATCGAGCCGGCCATGAGCACCGCGAGCACGGCGCCGACGATCCACGGCGTCCACTCGTTCGCCCAGCTGTACCCGGTGAACGCGTCAGCAACGTTGAAGGATGCCAGCAGGTTGAAGCCGCCCATGTAGGTCAGGATGAGGACCGAGGCGAAGAGCGTGGCCAACCAGTTCTGCTTGAGCGCCATCTGAATGTAGTAGGCGGGGCCACCGTAGGAGTGGTGGGGTCCCTGCTTCTTGTAAATCTGCGCGAGCGTCGACTCGATAAACGCAGAGGCGCCGCCAAGCGTCGCGATGACCCACATCCAGAAGACAGCGCCCGCGCCGCCCAGTGTCACGGCGGTCGCAACACCGGCGATGTTGCCGACGCCCACGCGCGAGGCCGTGGACACCATCAGGGCACGGAACGAAGAGACCTCGCCTTCCTCTTGCGGCGGCTCGGTGACGACGCGGATCGCTTCCTTAAAGAGGCGCAGCGGCAGGGCGCGCGTGCGAATGAAGAAGTACAGGCCGACGCCGATCAGGAGCGCGACGAGCACGTACGTATACATGAAGCCCGAGATCGTATCCAGGGTGCCGGCGAGGTCGAAAGCCGGACGCAGGGTTCCATTCATCGTTTTTCCTAGCGTTGATGGATGTTCGTTGACGCGGCGAGGCCGCGGTGTGAGCACGAGTATAGCGCCAGGGTCAACAAAAGGTAAAGAGTTTACTAAAAAATGTGATGGCGGCGGCCATCTGTGCAGGCTGGGCCCCTGATGGACCGGCGTTGGAGGCAGGTTACTGTGGAATGTTGAGAGTGCTGGCGCACATTTCGGCCAAATCTTTGTGGTCTGGCGCATGAAATTGGGTGATTTTGGGGCAAAGTGAGCCAGTCTGAAGGCTGTAATCGTTGAAATGCTGGGGAAACGTATTGAGAAGCGAGGTAATTGCGCTTGACTTGACGGTGTTGGAAGAAGTGCGTATTGTTTTCCTTGTTGCGCCGAACGGCAGCGAACGAAGCGAGAAGCTCGGGTCGCGGAAACATGGCGCGAAACGCCTTTCGAAAACATGCGAGAGATTCGTGTGTGCTTGATCGTGTGGGTGTTGTTTGTGAACTCGATAGTGTGTTTGTTTGTTTTTTATGCCTGTT
>JAHYYD010000119.1:3490-6679 GCA_019425105.1 Actinomycetota bacterium | reverse complement strand
TGATGAACCCGAACCACTTCCTGGCCGTCGCCATCGAGTACCTGTTCACGCATCGTCCCGGCTGGGGTGCGGACGCGGCCGTGGGCAAGACCCTGGTGTCCTCCGCCCTCATTGACCGTGTTGTGGCCGCCATGGGCCGCAAGCTGGTTGAGGTGCCCGTGGGCTTTAAGTACTTCGTGCCCGGCCTGCTGTCCGGCACCGTCGGCTTCGGCGGCGAGGAGAGCGCGGGAGCTTCGTTCCTGCGCAAGGATGGCACCGTGTGGTCGACTGACAAGGACGGCATCATCCTCGCGCTGCTCGCCTCGGAGATCCTGGCCGTCACCGGCAAGACCCCGTCGCAGCTGCACGAGGAGCAGGTTGAGCGCTTCGGCGCCTCCGCCTACGCCCGCATTGACGCCGCTGCTTCCCGCGAGGAGAAGGCGAAGCTCGCCGCGCTGTCCCCGGATGACGTGACCGCGACCGAGCTGGCCGGCGACCCGATCGTCGCGAAGCTGGTGCGCGCGCCCGGCAACGATGCTCCCATCGGCGGCCTGAAGGTGACGACCGAGTCCGCGTGGTTCGCCGCGCGCCCGTCGGGCACCGAGGACGTCTACAAGATCTACGCGGAGTCCTTCAAGGGTGCCGAGCACCTGGCGCAGGTCCAGGAGGCCGCGAAGAAGGTCGTGTCCGACGCCTTGAACGGCTGACGCTCTGGAGGCGCCCGCTCACGCGGGTTGCGAGGGGGGCGGCGCTCATACGAGCGCCGCCCCCCTGCTTACCGCAGATGTGCATGGGCCGATGTACCCTTGGAACACCCAGATCAGGAAGGACTACCATGACAGCAGCTATTCGCTTAATTTCGGGTAAAAGTCCAACCGCACTGGAGTTTTTCGCCGGCATTGGCCTCGCTCGAGCAGGGCTTGAACATGCGGGATTCTCCGTCGCCTGGGCAAATGACTACGAAGCCAAAAAGCACCAGCTATATCGCTCTCAGTACGGAACAGACACCGACTACCATGTCGGCGATATCGCTGACGTCACTGGCAGCGATTTGCCGACGGACGCCGCAATCGCCTGGGCATCCTCCCCCTGTACCGACCTTTCCCTCGCTGGTAATCGAGGTGGACTTGACGGCAAGCAATCGGGAACATTTTGGCACTTCATGCGGATCCTCGAAGAGATGGGGGAAAACCGCCCTCCTGTCGCGGTCCTCGAGAATGTCACTGGGCTCGCTTCCTCGCATTCAGGCGATGATCTTACTGCAGCAATCCGCGCTTTTAATTCACTCGGTTATTCCATCGATGCTCTGTCTATTGACGCCAGGCATTTCATTCCACAGTCACGGCCACGTATGTTCCTTGTAGGGGCACTAAATCCGCCCGAATCGGATGACGCTCCCTCAGATCTACGTCCCGAGTGGCTCGAATGGATACATTCCGACCCGACCCTCACCACTCACCGGGCTCCTCTTCCCGTCGTTCCCCCGCTGCTCACCGAGGGATTTACCACGGTTGCAGATCAACTCCCCGATGACGATCCCCATTGGTGGAACACCCACCGGACTGCAGCATTCCTTGGATCACTATCCCCCGTTCAGGCTGCACGACTCGACTCTCTGCGCACATTGAATCAGGTCTCATACCGTACCGCGTACCGGCGTACGCGTCAGGGGAAACCCGTTTGGGAAATTCGGCCCGACGATATTGCTGGTTGCCTGCGGACAGCACGCGGTGGATCTTCACGACAAGCTGTTGTCAGAGCCGGCAAGGGTGAGGTTGCTGTACGTTGGATGACTCCTCATGAATATGCATCCCTCATGGGCATCCCCGACTATAACTTCGGCGATGCCACGGATAACCAAATTCGTTTTGGTTTCGGCGACGCGGTTGCCGTCCCTGTTGTTGCTTGGCTCGGAAAGAACTACCTCATGCCCTTGGTTCGTCAAGAATTCAGCCAGGATTTCTCATCACTGAAAGTAGCTGCTCATGGCTAGTACTGGAATCGCCTCGTACGGTTCACCGGATTCAGAAATCAAGCCACCGCTGAAGCGCGAGATGCCCACGCGTTTCGTGCAGCTGTTTCGTGCACATCTGTCGTCGGCTCTCAACTTCGTTGAGCCTCTGACGCGTAAGCGACTCGGTAAGTGCGTCGGAGTGTATGCCTTTTACGACTTCGACGGTGAGCCCATCTACGTTGGCCAAACAACGGAGGACTTTGGGACTCGAATTGGTCGACATCTCAGAGGTCAGCGCAGCGACACTCTCGCCTACAGAATTCTGGATCCGTTTGAAGTTGCAGAGGTCGAGTTTTTTCCAGCGGATTACCTGCTGGACACTTACCCCGACAGGAAAGAACGAAGCGCCGCATTTGATTCACTGGAGTACTCCGTGTACGTCCATGCAATCGAACAGTCGAGCTACCACGCCATCCTCAATGAGAAGATTCCGCCTATTTCTCCTCTTGTTGATTTACCGAAATCTTATCGCTTCAACTTGATTCCCGAGGAGTACCGCGAGGATCGTGAGCACCCGGATGTCCGAATTGCACGGCGTGCGGAGACGCTCGCTCGTGTTGCGGCCGTCGCGCACGAACGCGGTGAAGTTTCCGCTGGGCTGCGTCGCGTTATCGTTATCCAAGCTATTCGTCTTGCAGACTTGGCTGCGGCTCGACTCGCTTATGCCGAAGGCCGACCACGCCCTGATCCCAATTGCATCGACGTCCATGCACTTGTCGGGAACATCTTCGAGGAGCAAGTTCCCTAGTTTCTCGCGCTGCCCGCTGGCGCGGGTTGCGCGGGGGGCGCTCATACGAGCGCCGCCCCCCTCGTCCGTCGAAAAGATAACTCCGATGGGTGTCGTCAGGATTGCGCGCCAGTGGCAGCCGCGTCGAACCACTCGGGCACGCGTCCCGGAATGTCCGCCAGCTCCTGGGGATTAGCGGACGTGCCGTCGCTGCGCAAGTATCCCGTGTAGTAGTTGAGCGACGTCAGCCAGCTTTGCGAGACCATGATGTCGACAGTGACCCCATAGCGTTCGCTCGTCCATACCAGGACGGTGTCGGTCGACCCACCGTCGGCGGCGTAGGTATCGCGGCGCAGGTCAAAACCGAACGGCTTGAGCTCGCCGTCAAACGCTTCTTGCACGCGCTGCGGATCATGCTCATCAAAGTCGTAGGACCGCGAAATCATTCGATACAGCGTCTGGTCGCCAA
>JAHYYD010000119.1:0-3480 GCA_019425105.1 Actinomycetota bacterium | reverse complement strand
TGAGAAATATAGTCGTTCCCGTCGTAGCTACGGTAGTTCTCACGCGTCATGACCTCATTGCGTGCCCGGATGATCGCCGGTTCCACGTCGCGTTTGAACGCCTCGATGGGTTCGAGAGACGCCGCGCGCTCCAGGTCTTCCTTCTGTTCCGTGTTCAACTTTTTTCCTCCTGCGAAAGGTATGCACGCGGCGCACACCACTGCTAGAAAAACAGCAAGCACCCCAATGGGCGGGCGCTTCACTTCTTACCTCGTCCCGCGATGACCCGTGAAATGTCGTCGAGCGCCTTGCTGCCCTCGTTGAAGTATCCACCATGCTTGCGGAACGGATAGAACTGCGACTTATCAACGTTGTCGCCAACATCGCCGGACAGGTGGTTGTAGCCCGGCATCTTGGCGGGATTCTTTCCGAAGCGACCGTCGTCGCCCATGCCCTGGACCATGTCCTGCCAATAGTCGGTGGCGCTGACCCAGGCGTGGCCCTTCTCAAGCTTAAACTCCGAGACGTCCTGGACGCCTGAGCCCGGCGAGCCAAACTGGATGAGATCATCGACGACACCCGAATCGACCTTTGTGAGCGCAATACCGGCGGTCGTCGACCCGTAGGAGTGGGACGCGACGGTAATGTGCGCGTCGCCCGCGCCGCGCTCGCGCGACGCATCGAGACCGTCCAGGAATCCAGCGAGTTTATCTGCGCCCCTCCTGGCGTAACCGATATCCGTCACCTCTGCGATATTCTGCGGTGCCTCGTAGCCCAGGTAGGAGATCATTGCGACACTCTCGCCGTGAGCGTGTTTCCTCACGTTCGCGCCCATAATCTTCGCATCGTCATCGTACTTGCCCAAGTTGTTCGCAACGTTGGAGTACAGACCCGGGACAATCACGCCGATATGATCGGCCGTGTCGACGTTGCCCTGAGCGACGGCGGCGAGCACCCGCTTGCCCGAAGTCTCCAGACTCAGGAGCTGGCGTGGGGTCCCGTCTCCCTGCGGCGAGGGCTGTTCCCGATCGAGCGTGCTTTGAACATTCTTCAGTGCCTTCACTCGCTCTTCAACACGTTCCAGTTCCTGGCGCTCGCGGCGCGACGGATGGGTGCCGTAGCGGTCCTTGAGACGCTCAAGCTTCTTCTCTTCCCGCGCGGTGGCGTCCTTCAGGTAGATGCGGTTCGCCTTGTCACGCGACGTTCCGTCGATGCCGTTCAGGTTGCCGATCTCCTGGGGGTGGGCCTTGATCATCTGTTCTTTGTCGGCGTCGCTGAGCGAGGACCACCAGTCCGCCACTTCCTTTTCGGAAGCCCCCTTGGGTGGAAGCTGGAGTTTCTTCGTCGGGCCGCGGCTACCACTGGTCGATCCATTCGCGTAGGAGCTTCCCACTCCACCCATTGCCGCGAGTTTGCTCTGCGTGTTCTGAACGACGCTGGCTGCCGTCTTCATGATCGCGCCCACCTGACCAGACACGATCGCCATGTTTTTCTTGATCGCCACCGCATCGATCGGAGATACATTGTGCGGACCAACGTAATGGACAGATCCATCCGGTCCGATGTGGAGGAAGTTATTCACGGCGGCGCCATCGAGATTCCTGGCCGCTGATCCGACTTTTTGTGCGCCCTCCGAGGCCTCGTTAAAGATGCTGGCGAGGGCCTTGAGCTTACCCTCCTGCCGTTCGACGTCTCCGCACAGCTTGAACAGCGCACTACGGGCGGCATCGACGGTACGCCCGTGCGCGGTCAGAGAGCTCAGTTGGGCGTCGAGACTCTCACGCACGTTCGCCAGTAACTCCGCGCTCTTTTCATATCCCTGTGCTTGCTGGCTGAGGGATGAGCCCTCCCACTGCAGGAGATCGGACCACTTCATTGTGACGACTACCCTCCGAGTTCTGCGCTAAAGCGATTGGCTCCCAGATCCAGCGGCTCGATTGGATCCACTATCGGGGTCGGGTTTCCCATCCTGGGCAGCTTCACGGGAGGCACCTCGGGAAGCTCGATGGCAGGTTTCGGAAGGGGGCGGGGACCGGTCGGCCCTGTGATGATCGGATCCAAGGGCTTGATCGGCCCGACTGGGTCATAGGGCATGGGCTCAACCTTCGGCCGACCCGTGCGAGGGCGGGGTTGGTGGCGGCGGCGATGCCCACCGTCCCTGTGATTCCCCTTCTGCTTGTCTGGGTCACCAGGAAGACGCGGACCGTGATGAGTCGGCTGACCACCATTGCTCGGTGAGGGAAGAGGAACGAGTCGCGGATTCTCATGCCCCTGTCCACCGCCAGAGCCGGAACCCGAGCCCCCACCGTATCTGTTGCCCTCGATGATGGAACCGATGAGCTGGCTGTTCTCGTCTTCGGAGGCGATGAAGTCGCGCTCGGCAGCTTCGAGCGAGTCGGCGTGCTCGTCCAGGCTCGTGCCCGTCTTGGTTGCCTGATCCGCGAACTTATCTTCGACGCCATGCATCTGCGACGACAGGCTCGTGCCGGGCATCGCCGAGGCAAACGCGCTGGCTCCGCCCTCGGGGCGAGCAGAACGAACAGCCTCTGCTGCCTCGCGCGCCGTCGAAGCGAGGCGAGGGAACTCGCCGGCAACAAATGAAAGATCGCTCATCGTCCACTCCTGTGTTCATAGATGCGTGACCTGGACAATATTACCGGACGGAAACCTGACGCGCACCCATTCATTCGGGGCGCCCATACTCCCCTATCGCACATTTTTACCGCTCACACCCCTAGAAAATTGGTGACGGGGCGGCTACCTTGGCACTGTCACCCCCACCGGGGCCTGACTCACACCCACCACCTCCAGGAGCCAACATGAGCGAGGCACGCCGACCCGCACACTCCGCGGGAGCGGATGCGCCAGCCCATGCCTCGTCCGCAACGACGACGAGGCCAGCCATCCCCCGCCTGCCCGCCGGCCGTCTCGCGTTCCTCCTCTTGGCCGGCATCGCGCTCCTCGCGGGCCTGGACGCCTCCCTCGTGCGCCTCGGGGCGCTCGCGCCCGTGGCCTCGACGAGCCTGGGGACCGTGCACGGACTCCTCATGATCTACGGGTTCCTGGGCACCGCGATCTGCCTGGAGCGCGCGGTCGCCCTGCAGTCCGACGGGCGGCGCGCGTGGGCGTACGCGGCTCCCCTACTGACCGGCGCGGGCGCCGTCAGCGCGGTCGTCGTTTCCCTGAACGAGGGCGTTCGCGCGACGCTCGCGGGTCTGCCGATCCCACGTTTCCTCGCCGCCCACCTGACTGGTTTTTCGCCCGAGCGGATGATGCCCGGCTTCCTCATCACCCTCGGTTTGGCGACGCTGAGCGCCATCTACTGCTACGTGTGGGCGCGCAGACAGGCCACCCACGCGGTCCTCATCCAGCTGATGGGCGCACTCATCGGGCTGGGCGGCATCCTCCTGTGGTGGCGAGGCCTCGAGACGCCGCGCGCTGTCCCGTGGTGGCTGGCCTTCCTGATCGTCACGATCGTCGGCGAGCGCGTCGAACTTGCGC
>JAHYYD010000118.1 GCA_019425105.1 Actinomycetota bacterium | reverse complement strand
GAGGAGGAAACGTGGCCAATCCGACGCTGAGCGCCATCATGTGGGGACTCGCCCTACTGGTGAGCGCTGTGGCCGTCCTGTCGTTCGCGCGAGGCCTGACACACATGTGGCGCACGGTCTGCGCGGGCACGCCCGACCCGGGGCGCCTGACCCCCGTGGGCAAGCGCCTCTGGGGCGTCATCTCCGCGGCCCTCACGCACCGTGAGTTCAAGGGGCGGCCCTGGATCAAGACCGCTCACTGGCTCGTCATGGTCTCCTTCCCGATCCTCTTCCTCACCCTGGTCACGGGCTACGCGCAGCTGCGCGTCCAGATCTTCACGCTGCCTCTCCTCGGGCATTTCGCACCGTGGGAGTGGCTCACCGAGGTCTTCGCGTGGGGCGGCCTGGCGGGCATCATCGCCCTGATGATCGTGCGCCAGCGCGCCGGGCGCGGCACCGCCGCCGAGGCGGCCCTGTCCAACGACGATCCCGACGCCGCAGCCGCCGCGGCCGACCCGGAAGGCACCCCACCCTCGTCACTGACCCGCCCCCACCCGCGCGACTCCTCCCCGCGCGGCCTGGCCTCCCGCTTCCTGGGCTCGACCCGCTGGCAGGCGCTCTTCGTCGAGTGGGTCATCCTCATCGTGTGCGCATGCGTCGTGGCCCTGCGCGGCCTCGAATACGCGCTTTTCAGCGTGACCCCGAGCCTCGAAGCCCACGCGAGCGCGCTGCACTTCCCCCTCACCGCCTGGCTGGGCGCGCTCTTCGCGGCCGCGGCCTCCTCCTCGGCCGCGTCCCTGGCCAACGCGATCGTCCTGGTCAGCGCCCTCAAGGTCATCACCTCCATGACCTGGCTGACCGTCGTCGGTATCCAGACCGGCATGGGCGTCGCCTGGCACCGCTTCGTCGCGATCCTCAACCTGTACACGCGCCGAAACGCCGACGGCACGAAGTCGCTGGGACCGGCAGACCACATGCTCATCGACGGAAAGCCCGTGACCAGCGAGGACGACTTCGACGACGTCCCCGAGGACACGGTCCTCGGTGTGGGCACGATCGAGGACTTCTCGTGGAAGGCCCGCCTCGACCTGTACTCGTGCACCGAGTGCGGCCGCTGCCAGGAGCTGTGCCCCGCGTGGAACACGCAGAAGCCCCTCTCCCCCAAGCTCCTCATCATGAGCCTGCGCGACCACATGGAGTCCGCCTCCAACGTGCAGATCGTCGAGCAGGAGGAGGGCCACCAGAAGCTCGAAGACGGGGAGGTCCTCCTCGATAAGGGTGTGCCGGCCTCGCCGCACTCCTTCGACCTGGTCTCCGCCCTGTCCCTGTCGGGCGCAACCGGCCCCGAGGGCGTCTCCGCGGTCACCGCTCCCCTGGTCCCCGAGGTCGTCTCCGAAGAGGTCCTGTGGGACTGCACGAACTGCGGCGCCTGCGTCGAGCAGTGCCCCGTCGACATCGAACACATCGACCACATCCTCGACCTGCGCCGCCACCAGGTCCTCATGGAAGGCGCGTTCCCCCGCGAGCTGGGCCGCGCGTTCCGCGGCATGGAATCCAAGGCGAACCCCTACAACCAGCCCGCCCGCAAGCGCATGGACTGGGCGAAGAAGCTGGACTTCGACATCCCCGTCGTCGGCGAGGACATCGAGGACGCCTCCGAGGTTGACTACCTGTTCTGGGTGGGCTGCGCGGGCGCCTACGACGACACGGCGAAGAAGACCAGCGCCGCCGTCGCCGAGCTGCTGCACACCGCGGGCGTGTCCTTCGCGGTCCTCGGCTCGGGCGAGTCCTGCACGGGCGACCCCGCCCGCCGCGCCGGCAACGAGGCGCTCTTCCAGATGCTGGCCGCCCAGGCAATCGACACCCTCACGGAAGCCAAGCCGCGCAAGATCGTCGTCTCCTGCGCGCACTGCTTCAACACGATCGCGGGCGAGTACCCGGAGCTCGGCGGACACTTCGACGTCGTCCACCACACGCAGCTCCTCAACCGCCTGGTGCGCGACGGCCTCCTCACGCCGGTGGCCCCCACTTCCGCGGCCTCCGCTACGTCTACGGGCACGGACTCCACGGACGAGGCCGGGGCGGCCTCCTCGGACACGGCACCCTCGGTCGGCGCCCCCCTGAAGGTCACGTACCACGACGCGTGCTTCCTGGGACGCCACAACAAGATTTACTCACCGCCGCGCGAGCTCGTGGGTTCCCTGCCGAACGTGGAGCTCGTCGAGATGCCGCGCAACCGCGACCGCGCGATGTGCTGCGGCGCGGGCGGCGCGCACGCCTGGTTCGAGGAGACGCGCGGGACACGCATCGCCGACGCCCGCATCGTCGAGGCCGCGTCCACGGGCGCGGACGTCGTCGCGACGGCCTGCCCCTTCTGCTCCCAGATGCTCGGCTCCGCCTCGGGCACGTCGGCCGGCTTCGTCTCCTCCGACGCCGACAATCAGAGCGCCGAGGCCGCCACGGCCTCGCCGAGCGGGAAGCTCCCTGAGGTGCGCGACGTGGCCGTCATGCTGCTCGAGTCCATCAAGCGCGGACAGTAGCGCACGGCCGCGCAGCGAGCCAAGCACCGTACACAACGCACACGAAAGGGGCGGCCCCGCAGGAACACCTGCGGGGCCGCACTGCGCCGTTTGAAAGGATCAGTCCTCGACGCCAACGATGACGTTGGAGGCCTTGATGACGGCGACGGCCTTGGAACCGACGGTCAGGCCGAGCTCCTCGATGGCGGCGTTCGTGATCGACGAGGAGATGACCAGGCCGGGGGCGACCTCGATCTTGACGATGCCGTTCACTGCGCCCTGAGAGACCTCAACGACGGTGCCGGGGAGCTGGTTGCGTGCAGAGAGCTTCATGGTATGCCCTTTCCTTCGTATGGATGTGAAAACACAGCCACACTAGCGGGTGACGCGCGCTCCGTCTACGGGTGACCTATTCCCCCTCGTCAGGGGAGATTTCCTCAAGGCCAACGAGGAAGCCGTCCTCGTCGACGACGTTGCCGCCCACGAGGGTCGCGATCATGCCGGCGGCCTTCTCCACGTCCTGCGTGGAACGCAGGCGCTCGAGGCGCGCGGTGCGGCTCATCGCCCCCGCCCCGGGCGTCGGAGCGGACGTGGGCAGCCAGCGCACCTGGTATTCGATGATGGCTCCGGCCGTCCACGGCTCCCAGCGCAGGACGCGCGGAGGCGTGGGCACGGCGTGGACCTCGATCATCATGTCGGAGCGGTGCCCGATCGGGCTTATGAGAGCGTACCCGTCGACGACCTGCGGCTGGTCGCGCTGGGCTTCGAGCTCCTCGCGGGCCTTCGCGATCTTGGACGCAATGTCTTTGCGAACCGGGCCCAGCTCGGCCTTGAGCTTTTCGATCTGCGCGACCTGCGCGGGGGTGAGCGGAGGAGGCTTGGGGGCCTCGGGCGCAATATCGCGCGCGTCCTTCATCTGTTCGAACCCGGCGCGCTCGCGCATCGCGGACAGCAGGTCCTCAGGGTTGATCCAGCGCGGTGAATAAACCGTCAGATTCACGGCCGAATCGGCGTCGGGAACCATGACGTAGCCGCTGCCCGCGATGCGCAGACCGCCGGCGAGGCGGCGAGCCATGCGACGCAGCGCCTCGAGCACGCGGTACTCCAGGCCCGTGGGCACCCCCTCGGGGAAGGCCTTGTCCCACTCGCCCATGACGCCGTTATTCTGCTGGCGGGCGTGCGCCTGCGGACAGCGCAGGACCCACGCATTCGTCAGCGAGGCCGGCGTGCCCAGCGCGGCGCGCGTCGGCTGGTCGAGCGTCCACGGCCCCTCCAGCTCGGCCTCGGAGGACAGGCGGAGGCGACCCGGGGCGATCCACCCAGCCTCGTCCCACATGGAAATCGCGAGGGCCTCGAGTTCGGCGGGGTCAACCGCTTCAGAGACGAGGAAGAGATGATGGGCGCGCGCGTCCGCCAGGTCGATGACGCCTGCGGGCTCGCTCACCTCGATGGCTGCGGCGATCGGGACGGCCGCCTCGGCGCTCGTGACCTCACCGTCGGCGGCAATCTGGAACGCCGCGTCCGTCGCGGTCATCGTCGTCAACCCGACGTTCGTCTGCGTGAGCGGGTTATCCGTCGTGCTCATCGGCGTCGGGTCCGCGAAGGAATGAGGGGTAGCAGCCATGCGTTCCTTCAGGGAACGCCTCACCGGCGAGGCCTGCGGTGCCTCGTCCCTGTTGGTGACCTGCTCGCCGCGCGGAGTCATGCCGGGCAGCGCGACGCCCTGAATGACACCCGTGCGAGTCGGGGAGGGCGCGACCGGGGGGATACCGACCCCTGCCTCGTGGACACCGCTGATCTGCGGGGCGGTGGTCGCCTGCGGGACCCCCATGACGGGCGTGGGCGCGGGCGGCTCCGGCAGCGGCGGTGCCTGGAGATCCGCAGGCTCGGGAGCGGGCGGCTCCGGCAGCTCGACGGGGTCCGGTGCCGGCGGATAGCTCATCTCGCGAGCCGCACGCTCGGCGCGCTCGGCGCGCATACGTTCAAGCCGAGAGGGCGGTGGAGGAGGAAGAGCCGACATCAGGTATCACCGTTCGATGCGGGTGCGCGTGAAGCGCTCGTGCGTGCGCGACGGAGTCGGCCCGCGCTGGCCCTGGTAATGAGAGCCGAGGCCGCTGGAGCCGTAGGGGTACTCGGCCGGGGAGGACAGGTCGAAGAAGCACAGCTGCCCGATCTTCATACCGGGGTAAAGCAGGATCGGCATCGTCGCCGTATTCGACAGCTCGAGGGTCACGTGGCCCGAGAAACCGGGGTCAATGAAGCCCGCCGTCGAGTGCGTGAGCAGGCCGAGACGGCCGAGCGAGGACTTACCCTCCAGGCGCGCCGCGATGTCATCACCGAGGGTGACGAGCTCGTAGGTGGCACCCAGGACGAACTCGCCCGGGTGCAGAACAAAGGGCTGATCGGGGCCCACGTCGACCAGGTGAGTGAGGTCCGACTGGTCCGCCGCAGGGTCGATCACCGGGTAGCGGTGGTTATCGAAGAGGCGGAACAGGCGATCCAGGCGCACGTCAATACTGGCCGGCTGAACCAAGTCGCGGTCCATCGGGTCGAGCTGGATACGCCCGGAGTCCAGGGAGGCTTTGATGTCGCGGTCACTGAGCAGCATGACTCGATTGTCGCATACTCAGCGCCGCGACAACAGCCTCAGGGGGTCACTGCAGGGGCTGGCCCTGAGCGTCGGTGGCGTAGTCACCGGAGCGGGCGAGGATCATGATGAACTCGATGAGCGCCCAGATGGCTGAAACGGGCGCACAGATCACCGTGATCGTCAGAATCAGCTGGATGATGCCCTTGCCCGTGTAGCCGAGGTAGAAGTTGTGGATACCCAGGGCACCCAGGAAGAACGCCAGGAGCACGGCGACGATCCACTGCTTGGGCGCACCGACGACGGGCTGGCCGTACGCGGGCTGTGCGTAACCGGGCTGGCCGTAGGCCTGCTGGCCCGCGGCGTAGGCGGCCTGCTCGAAACCGGGCTGCTGAGCATATCCGGGCTGCGCACCATATCCGGGCTGCGCACCTTCGGGTGCACCGTAGGGCGCCTGATTCGCGGCGGCATCGGGGCCCGCCTGGGCGGAGGTAGCGTCGTAGGCGGTGCCGTAGGTGGTCGAGCCGGGCGTCGCGGTCGCCTCGTCGAAGGAGGGGGCCGAGGCCTGGGGGAAGGACGGCGCGTCGGGGGCCGCAGCAGTATCGGGGGCGGCGTCGAATGCCGGAACCTCGGGGGCGGGAATCTCGCCCGCAGCGTCAACCGCGGGAGCATCGGGAATCGAGAAGTCGGCCGAGGGGACCTCGGGGGTGGCATCCTTCGCGGGATCCTCGGGGGAGAAGGGAGTGGCCTGCGGGTCGGGCGTCGTCATGGGTGAGCCTTTCGGTTGTCGTGGGGGGCCGCGAACGGCCGTACTGACATAGCCTAGCGTGCACAGGCAGCAATGTGGGAGCCGCGTCCACCCCGAAACGCCCCTGATTGATCCCGGAGGCCGCGAAGCAGCGCCGTGGTTCCTCACCTCACAAACGATCACTCTCACCCTCGAGAGCACGCTCCGCCAATGAAAAAGCGTGGGGCCCGGCATCAAGCCGGGCCCCACGGGGTAGTCTGACGCGCGCATCACGCGCGGAGCGCAGGTGCTCAGACGGTGGGAACGCCGTTGGCGTCCTTCTCGTAGATCCACTTGCCCATGAAGGTCATGATGGCGCACGCGAGGCCCGCGATGCCGACCAGGAGGACGATCAGGTAGCCGATGCCAAGCAGGGCACCGCTATTCGACGTGCCACCGATAACCATGAGGACATAGCCGAGAACCAGAGCGGCGACGCGAATCGCGCCGATCTTCATGTGGCCGAGGTAGAAGTCGCCGGCGGCGATACCGCCGAGGAGCAGGTTGAGCAGGCCAGCGACCATGCGGGACTTGCCCTGCACGGGGGCGTTGTAACCAGGCTGCTGAGGAGCGGACATGTTGTCTCCTATGTGTTGATGACCCCTGGGATAGGGGCGTTTTCTAAAAACACGGTCAGACTACCGAAGCATTTGCATTTTGTACAATATCCGCCCCTTTTTATGTTACGGATCACAGGTTAATTTCTTTCGTTCGTCGCAGTGCGACTTTCTTCCATAGACTGACTGGGTGTTCACAAATCCGACGGCCGAGGCCTCGCGATCACTCCTGATCGACCTGCCCCATTGGTTCGCCGCACATCAGCGCAACCTGCCCATGCGCGCGCAGGGCGTCTCCGACTGGGGGACCCTCGTCTTTGA
>JAHYYD010000117.1 GCA_019425105.1 Actinomycetota bacterium | reverse complement strand
GGCTGGCGGGATTTGAACCCACGACCCCTTGACCCCCAGTCAAGTGCGCTACCAAGCTGCGCCACAGCCCGTATTTAGTTCGTCGCCGCGGCGACCTGTAGAACTATAGCGCACCCGGCGATCATGAAGCAAGCCGACAGGCGTGCGCCACGACACACCACCACCGGACGAGAACATTCACCCCATCTTCTGCGACTGCGTGCACGTATCGTCACGCGGAACAAGCGGTCCTGACGTGTCTACGCAATTACACTGATACTTATCTACCGCCAACACGCATCGTGGGAGTACCGCTTATGGCTACCCGTCGTCTTCTGACAATCTCAGCGTCACTCGCCCTTGCCCTCACGGGTATCGCAGCGCCATCTGCTGGGACCTGGGCCGCATCGTCAGCGCAGGCACGCTCGGTCATCGCCAGCACGGAGAGCACCCCCTCAAGCGTTGTTACTACCGGGCACACTGTGCAGGCAAGCTCATCGGTACCAGCACCGACGCGTCGACGTTTCCGGTCACGCAGGACCTCCCATGACCCGGTGTCTGTCCTCATCTCCCTAATTATTTTCGCCTTGCTCGCCGGCGGCTATTTCCTCTACCGATACATTTCTTCCCGAAACGGGGGCCGTCAATCGCGGATGATGAATTACAACGGCCCCAGCGGACCGCAGTATGGAGTGACAGCCGGAAACTATGGTGGCGCCCAGTATCCACAGAACGGAGCTCCCATGAACACTCCCATGCAAGCAGGAGGCGGCTACCCGGCGGGCGACTATGGCTACCACTACGGCAATCAGCAGGGCGGTTCCCCCTCGTCCGGCGCAAATGGCCCGTACGGTCCTTACGGAACCGGCTACTGACGTCGCGCAACCGCGTGCACGGCTCGACAATCCGCAACGCGAGTGCACACGTAAACCTCACATTGTCTGAATCCACCACATGAAAGAGACCACGTCGATTCACCCATCACCGAGTACATTCGGCGAGGCCCCAATACCGCTGCGCTGGACTACCAGATCGTGCGTGGAGGGAACACACATGCTGTCTCATCGGCTCCTCATCTGCGGAGCCACCCTCGCCTGCGCAACGACCACTCTCATCGGTCCTGCGACGCACGCGTCTGCCGAACCGGCCGCGTCGTCCATCGCAAGCACCTGCCACATGTCTGCATCCGGTGCCACGAGCACCCGCAGCGTCATATCATCCCTTCACCCCCAGGTAAGCGGCACGTCAAGCACCACTGCTCCCGCGCGCCGCACCACCTCGACGAGTTCAGAATCAGGGGCGACTGCTCTGGCAGTCCTCATCATGATCGGGGTCTTCTTCGTCATCTTGTTACCGGCCTGCATCATCCAGGCGATCGTCTACCGACGAGCGCGCAAGAATATCCACGACATGCCGAACTACACCAGCGCCAACGGCCCCCAGTACGGAGTAACAGGCTATCCGCAAGGTACCGAGCCACCCGGGCGCTCGTGGTATACGGGCTTTAGCCCGCCGTGGTCATACAAGCATCCCTGCACCGGACGGCAGGGCACACCCGGGTCTTTCCCCGCGAACGGGTACGGTACCAACCCGGCACAGGGACAGGGCTACGGCATGCCCGCGGCTCAAGGTCCGGTATACGGCACCGCGCCCGACCAGGGACCGACCTATGGCTACGGCACGCAACCCCCCGGAGGAATCTCGCAGGGACAGAACAACCCGGGCTACTGACGCGCAATATGAGTGTGCCCCGCACCGATGGGTGCGGGGCACACTCATATTCACTTGCGCGTATTACTCATACGTCGCGGCGCACCAGGTCCTCATCGACGTAGGCGAGAACGGCCTCGCACACTCCCTCGATGTCGAGGCCCGTGGAATCAACGGTCGCAACGCCGGGTGCGGCGACCATGAACTCTGATACCGCGGAGTCTGCTTTGTCTCGCCCCTCTACCTGGGCGCGCACGATCTCCATGTGCTCCTCGGTCGCGTCGCCGTACAGCTCGAGCGTACGTCGACGCAGGCGTGCCTCCTGATCGGCGAGCAGAAGAATACGGACATCAGCGTCGGGGCAGACCACGGTCGTAATATCGCGCCCCTCTGCAATCATTCCGGAACCTTCTTCTCGGGCCTCCATCATGCGCCTGCGCTGCTCCGCCGCCATCCACGCGCGCACATCAAGATTCGTCGACACGTGCTTGATCTCCAGGGCGATGCGCGGTTCACGGATCTCCTCGGTGATCTCACGCTCCCCCACCCACACGTGCGGATCTGACGGGTCAGAGACCAGACGCAGCGGCATCTCGTTTGCCGCCGCTGCAACTGCAGCGTTGTCGGTCAGATCAATGTCCCGATCCAAGCAGTACCACGTCAGCGCACGGTACATCGCGCCCGTGTCGAGGTAGCCGATGCGGAGCCTCGTCGCCAGGGCCTTCGAGACCGTCGACTTCCCAGAGCCGGCGGGACCGTCAATAGCGATCGTGATACCGACGCGCGAAATGGCGTCCTGACGCATCGAGTCGTTCATAGCTGCATTCTCCTCATCGAGGTATCTAGTGAGTGATGAGTCGCCAGCCCCGCTCCTGCAGGTCTGCGACACAGCGGTCGGACACCGCGGGGTCGATCATGACACGAGCAACACCAGCCTGTGCACCCGCTGAGTGCTCGAGAACGAGGTCCTCAATGTTGATTCCAGACTCGCCGAGCTCGCTAAAGAGTCGCCCAAGCGCACCGGGTTCGTCAGGAATGAGAACCTCAATCTCGGCGTAGCGCGACGGGGCACCGCCATGCTTGCCGGGAATGCGGGAGACGCCCTGGTTACCTGCGGTCATGACGCGATTAATGGCTCCGACGCTCCCACCGCGCAGCGGCCCCAACTCGGCGGCGGCATCCAGGTGCGCAAGGAGATCATCGAGATCGCCTCGAAGATCGCGCAGAATCGATGCCACGGGCCCAGCATTCCCCGCCAGGATGGCAGTCCAGAGGCGAGGGTCAGAACCCGCGATACGCGCGGTATCGCGTAATCCCTGACCGGCTAAGCCGAGAGCCTGAGCGGGGGCATCGACAAGGCGCGCGGCAAGCATCGACGACACAAGCTGCGGAACATGCGACACGAGCGCAACCGCGTGATCGTGCGTTCCAGCATTCATCTCGAGCGGCACGGCTCCAACGTCAGTTGCCAAGGCTCGCGCAACCAGAACGGCGCGCGGCCACGTCAACTCGTGAGCAACGATCACCCATGGGCGCCCGTAGAAGAGGTCCGCATCGGCTGCGCCGGCTCCGCTGCGCTCGCGACCAGCCATCGGATGCGAACCGACGTAGCGCGACGCCGCGTCAAGGCACCCCTCAGAGCGCAATCCATCAAGGACGTCAGCGACGACGGCGTCCTTCACCGACGCAACGTCGGTGACAATCGCATCGGGAAAGCGCTGCAGCGACTCGACGATGATGCGGTCGGCGACATCCGGGGGTGTTGCAACGACAACGAGACGCGGGGATTCGTAGCCTGGCCGATCCGAGCCGCACCCTGAGCGGCGCACCCCGGCCTCGGCGAGGACGTCGGCAAAAGCCTCTCCTGCGCCCACGTCACAGGCCAAACGCAGCGATGTGGGAGAGGCATCCTCAAGATAGACGCGCACTCCCCCGGCACGCAGCGCGAGGCCAAGCGACGCACCAAGCAGTCCCGACCCGACGATGAGAACCGGACCGACAGTCGATACGACTCGCTGCCCGAGCACCCCGCTCTCGCTGCTCACAGGCCGACGGCTCCGTACAGCGCAGTCAGTGCGTTGCCTTTGACGCGTCGGGTCGTCCCCTGCTTGAGATGGTCAAGCGTGATAGGCCCAAAGCCCGTGCGCACGAGCTCGCGCACCGGGTACCCGACAGCCTCCATCATGCGGCGCACCAGGCGGTTACGACCCTCATGCACGACGATTTCGACGGTCGTGATGTCGCCGTAGGTATCGACGATGCGGAAGGAATCAACCTTGATCGGGCCGTCCTCCAGCTCGATTCCGTTCATGAGCGTGCGCTTCACGCCCGGCTTGACCTCGCCGTGCAGACGCGCCACGTAGGTCTTGCGAATCTCGTACGACGGGTGGGTCAAACGGTTCGCGAGCTCGCCGTCGTTCGTCAGCAGCAACAGGCCGGACGTGTCAATGTCCAGACGCCCCACGTGGTACAGGCGCTCCGGATAGTCGGCGATGAGGTCAGCGATCGTGGGGCGCCCCTCCGGGTCGCTCATCGTGGACACGGTACCAATCGGCTTGTTGACGGCCAAGACGATGTGCTTGGTCTCGTCGAGGATCAGGCGCTCTCCATCCACGTGAATGACCTGCTTCGCGGGGTCGACGCGGATGCCCTGGCTGCGCACGACGGTGCCGTCAACACTCACCCGGCCGTCGGCGATCATCTGTTCGGACGCACGCCTGGATGCGACGCCGGCCTGGGCGAGCACCTTCTGCAGGCGCACTCCACCCTCGGTGTAGGGGTTAGCCCTCATAGTTCTTCCTCCAATTCATCCAGCGCGTCGGCGTCTGGCAGGTAGGGTGCCAACGGTACCAGCTCCGACAGGCTCGTTAGCCCCATTTTCTCAAGAAACTCCCCTGTCGTCCCGTACAGGCGTGCGCCAGAGGGTGTCAGTCCCGTCTCTTCCACGAGGCCTCGAGCCATGAGGGTACGCACGACACCATCCACGTTTACTCCACGAATACGGGAGATTCGAGTCCGTGAAATCGGCTGACGGTAGGCGATGACGGCCAACGTTTCCAGGGCCGCCTGCGAGAGGCGGGCGTGAGACGATCCGACGACGAAACGGCCGACAACATCGGCGTATGCGCGAGCGGAATAGATGCGCCAGCCACCCGCCACCTCGCGTAGCTCAAAGCCCCGCGGGTGTTCCTGTCCCTCGCCCAGGTACTCGGCAGCAAGCGCGTGCAGTTCGGCGTCAACCTCTTCAGAACTGACTCCCAGAACGTCGGCGAGCTCGGACGCGCCAACTGGTTCGGAGGCCACCATGAGGATCGCCTCAATAGGGCCACACAGTGTGTGTTCACTCATCACCCCTGTCTCCTTCGCTCTCGGATCGTGCACCGCTGCGGGAGGAGGCCGGGGCAGTATCCGCGTCATCCACACCAGCGTAGTCATCCACGTCAATGTCGAGGCATTCTCGAGTACCCGTCCAATGGATCGTGAGTGCCCCGAGCGCATCCTCCTGATCGAACTCAACCGCGCCTCGCCGGTACAGCTCGAGGAGGGCAAGGAAACGGGAGACAACGACAGCACGCGTCTGGGCATCCTCAACGAGTTGATGGAAGGTCATGGAACCTGCCTCAGCCAGCATCGCACTGACGAGAAGCGCCTGCTCGCGCACGGGCACGACAGGGTCATGCAGGTGAGTGACCTGCACCGTCGGTGCCGAGGCAGACAGCGCATTGGCCGCGAGGCGCGCGAGGTCTTGGGGGGTCGTGAGCCAGCGCAGCTCGGGAAGAAGCGTCGCAAAATGCGGCTCCAGGGGCACGTCCCTGGCGACGTACGAGCCGTACTCCCCCATCCGCTGATCAACATACTTCGCTGCTTCCTTGAACGCGCGATACTGCAGAAGCCGGGAAAACAGCAGATCACGGGCCTCCAAATCGGCCTGCGAGGCGTTGTCCTCCTCGTCAATGGCGGGCAGTAGGTGAGCCGCCTTCATGTCGAGCAGGGTCGCCGCCACGACCAGGAATTCCGTCGTACGAGACAGGTCCGGCGAAGCCTGCATAAAAGCGATGAACTCATCGGTCACCTGGGCGAGTGCAACCTCGGTGATGTCGAGTTTTTTGCGGGCAATCAGGGACAGGAGGAGATCGAAAGGGCCTTCGAAAACGGGGAGTGACACAGCGAAGAGGTCAAACTCCCCCTGGACCTCGAGACCCTCAGGCCGCGTCGCCACGGGCAATGACTTCCCGCGCGAGTCGACGGTAGGCGTGCGCGCCCGCATGGTTGGGAGCGTAAGAAGTAATCGGCTCAGTCGCCACAGACGCATCCGGGAACTTGATGGTGCGACCGATACGAGTATCGAACACGAGATCGCCGAATGCCTCCTGTAGGCGCTGGAGGACCTCGCGCGAGTGCAGCGTGCGCGAGTCAACCATCGTAGCGACAATGCCATCAATTTTGAGACGCGGGTTGATGCGGTCGCGCACCGTCTCGATGGTTTCGACGAGCAGCGCGACGCCACGCAGCGCGAAGAACTCTGCCTCGACCGGGACGATAACACCGTGAGCTGCGGTGAGGGCGTTGACTGCGAGCAAGCCGAGGGACGGCTGGCAGTCGATCAGGACCACGTCATAGTCAGCTTCGACGTGTCGGAGAACGCGGGCCAAGGCACTCTCGCGGGCAACCTCATTGACGAGCTGAACCTCTGCCGCGGACAGGTCGATGTTCGCAGGGATGATATCGAGGTTTTCCGTCGCCGTGTGACAGATAGTCGCCTTCACATCCGCTTTGGGGTTCATGAGCAGCGTGTAGATCGTCTGCTCCATATCGAGCGCATTAATACCCAGCCCAACGGAGGCGGCACCCTGGGGATCAAAGTCCACGATCAGGACCCGTCGCCCATATTCAGCCAGGGCGGCACCCAGATTGATGGTCGTCGTCGTCTTACCGACGCCGCCCTTCTGATTACACATCGCGATCACGCGAGCGGGACCATGCCCCGACAGCGGCGCGGGCACAGGGAAATCGACCGGCTCTTCGCGCAGGTCGGGCGTCAGCGTAGGATGCGAGTTCGTGG
>JAHYYD010000116.1 GCA_019425105.1 Actinomycetota bacterium | reverse complement strand
CCCTCTGCCACACTGGAGTCACCGGCAAGGCTAGGAGCAATCATGAGCTGGATCGACGACCCGTGGATGGGTTTTGACACCGAGACGACGGGCGTGCGCGCGCTCAAGGATCGCCTCGTCACCGCCGCGCTGGTGCTGCGCATCGACGGCGCGTCCTACCGCAGCGGTGTCAGCGCCCCCGACCAGGTGGCCACGTGGCTGACCGACCCGGGCGTCGAGATCCCCGAGCAGGCCACGGCCGTCCACGGCATCACGACCGAGCAGGCGCGCCGCGATGGCCGGCCCATCGAGGAGGTCCTCCACGAGTTGGCCGGCTCCATCGTCGAGCACTGGCTGCGCGGCTACCCGGTCGTCGCATTCAATGCCACCTACGACATCACGCTGGTCAACCAGGAGCTGCGTCGCCACCGCCTGGGGTCTTTCGAGGAGCGCCTGGAGGGCGCGCCGATGCTGGTCGTCGACCCGTTAGTGTTGGATCGTAAGCTCGACCGCTTCCGCAAGGGCAAGAAGACACTGACGGAGATGGCGCCCGTCTACGGGGCGGTCGCTTCCCCGGACGCTCACACGGCCGAGGTGGACGTGGCCATGACGCTCGACGTGCTCGCCGGCATGGTGGACAAGTACCCACAGCTGGCGTCTATGAGCGCCCTGGAGCTCATGGACTACCAGCTCCAGGCTCACCAGGATTGGGCCGAGGACTTCGAGAAGTACCTGCGCAAGCAGGGCAAGGACGCAAACATCGACCGCGAGTGGCCCCAGATCACGCCGCGAGGCCGCGGCGGCGACCAGCAGTAAGACCACGTCGGGCGGGGGTCGGGTGCCGGCCCCCGTTTTCGTTGTGTCTGAAGTGTCCTCCGCGCGGCGCATGTACGAGGCAGTGGCCGGGTTCGGCCGCGGCTAGGTGACGCGAAGGCTTGTGTGAGGTGAGCCTGGCCGAGCAACGCGCAACACGTCACCAGTACGCGCAACACGTCACCAGTGTGGAGGGCGCCGCGAGTAGCGCGGCCTGCCCCCAAAAGTCGCATGCAATTCAATTAAGTGAAGATTCAACAAAGCCTGAAAACGTTGCAATTCCAACGCATATCTTTCAATATCTGAAAGGTTGACAGGGAAATTGCATGCGACATTGTCAGGGAACTATCCCCATGCCCTACACAGGACCAGACCAAGGGGCATGACGCCAGTTCGGGAGGATGACGCCAGTTAGGGAGCATTACACCACCTCCGAACTGGTGTAATACCCACCTAAGTGGTGTAACACCACTTAGCAACAAGCCTGAACGCGGTCTCGCTCGAGTGGACAGGCCAAGGCCGTCGGCCACCAGCTCACATACGGATAGGTAAGCAACATCCGGATAGGTAACGAGCAGCCGGATAGCTTAATAAGCTATCCGGATGTGCATAACCTATCCACGTGCGCACAACCTATCCGGATGACACCTGGGGGTACAGGGTTTTGCCGAGCAACGCGCACCACGCGCCACCAGTGTGGAGGGTGCCGGCGGGCTCGCAGGGCCTGGCCGGGCTTCGAGCCGACGCGCCGAGCGAAGCTCGCGGCGCGGACGGCGAGCGGGCGGGCGAGCCCGACGGCGCCCGGAACGCCGGTGGCGCAGCCACCAGGAACACCAGTGACGCAGCAGCAATGCGAGTATGCGAGAGGCCCGGAGGCGAGTCGCCGCCTCCGGGCCTCTACACGGGGCTCACTTGTCGTTGATGAGGTCCAACCACGTGCGGCGCTCACCCACGAGGAAGCCGAAGTCGCGGTTCTGGTCCGCGATGGCGGCGTCGGTCGCGGGGTTCTTGATGAGTGCGGCCAGCACGTCGGGGGCGGCGGTGATGGCACCCACGCCCTGGCGGACCAGCTCAAGGACCTGCTCAGAGTTCTTGAAGGACGCGGCCAGCACGTCGGCCTTCAGGTCGTAGGTGCGCAGGGTGCGGTGGATTTCGGAGGCAACGCGCACGCCGTCGATGCCGTAGTTGTCCATGCGGTTGACGTAGGGGGCGACGTAGCGAGCCCCGGCCTTGGCGGCCATGAAGCCCTGCATCGAGGAGTGGATGCCGGTAGCGGTCACCTGCATGCCTTCGCGCACGATGCGCGGGATGGCGGCGAAGCCTTCGCGCGTGACGGGAAGCTTGATGAAGAGGTTGCCACCGATTTCGCCGCGCAGCGCCCGGGCCTCGGCGACCATGTCGTCGGCGCGCTGGGAGACGATCTGGACGTGCAGCTGGGCGCCATCGGGCAGGACGGACTTGATCGCGTGGAGGACCTCGAGGGGTTCCTTGCCTTCGCGGTATAGGATCGTCGGGTTGGTCGTCACGCCGTCGATGGGCAGGTATTCGAGGGTCTTGGCGATGGAATCGACGTTCGCGTGATCGATGAGGATGAGCATGTGAGCAGCTCCTTTGCGCTGTTGTGAGTTCTCGCACCCCTAGGATAGCGCGGGCGGGAGCAGCCCACCGACTGCTCCCGCCCACAACGAACGCTCTGTCTGCGATTACCTCGCCGAAGAGGAGTGGTAATTCGGCGCTTCCGTCGTCATCTGCACGTCGTGCGGGTGCGACTCGCGCAGGCCCGCGCTGGTGATGCGCACGAAGCGGCCGTTGGCCTTGACCTGGGAGATCGTGGAGGCACCCAGGTAGAACATGGTCTGGTGCAGGCCGCCGACGAGCTGGTAGATCACCGAGGCGAGGGAGCCGGTGTAGGGCACCTGACCCTCGATGCCCTCGGGGACGATCTTGTCGTCGGAGGTGACGTCGGCCTGGAAGTAGCGGTCCTTGGAGTAGGACTTGCGCCCGCGCGAGCTCATCGCGCCGAGCGAGCCCATGCCGCGGTAGCGCTTGAACTGCTTGCCGTTGGTGAACACGACCTCGCCCGGGGACTCCTCGCAGCCGGCCAGCAGGGAGCCGAGCATGACGGTGTCGGCGCCGGCCACGAGGGCCTTGCCGATGTCGCCCGAGTACTGCAGGCCGCCGTCCGCGATGAGCGGGACTCCGGCGGGACCGCAGGCCTGGGCGGCCAGGTGGATCGCGGTGATCTGGGGGACGCCGACGCCGGCGACGACGCGGGTGGTGCAGATCGATCCGGGGCCCACACCGACCTTGACGGCGTCGACGCCCGCGTCGATGAGCGCCTGCGCGCCCTCGGTCGTGGCGACGTTGCCGCCAATGATGTCGATGCCCTCAAACGTCGGGTCGGCCTTGATGCGGCGGATCATGTCGAGGGCCAGCTGGGCGCCGCCGTTCGCGGTGTCGACGACCAGGACGTCCACGCCGGCCTCGGCCAGGGCGGTGGCGCGCTCCCAGGTGTCGCCCCAGTAGCCGACGGCCGCGCCGACGACGAGGCGGCCGCGCGAGTCCTTCGTGGCGTTGGGGTATTGCTCGGTCTTGACGAAGTCCTTGACGGTGATGAGGCCGGTCAGGTGGTCGTTCTCGTCGACGATGGGCAGCTTTTCGACGCGGTGTTCGGCCAGCAGGTGCTTGGCGTGTTCGCGGGAGATGCCGACCTGTCCGACGACGAGGCGGTCGCGCGGGGTCATGCAGTCGCGCACGCGCAGGGTGGCCCACTCATTCTGGGGGACGAAGCGCAGGTCGCGGTTGGTGATGATGCCCAGGAGGGCACCGTCCTCGTTCACGACGGGCAGGCCGGAGACGCGGTAGTGGCCGCAGAGGCGGTCGAGTTCGTCGATGGTGGCGTCGGGGCCGACGGTCACCGGGTCCTCGACCATGCCGGATTCGCTGCGCTTGACCTGGC
This sequence comes from Actinomycetota bacterium, assembly GCA_019425105.1. Classification (GTDB taxonomy): domain Bacteria; phylum Actinomycetota; class Actinomycetes; order Actinomycetales; family Actinomycetaceae; genus Pauljensenia. Next base: position 3,007 of record JAHYYD010000116.1, on the reverse strand, counting down.
GGACCTGCGCGGCCTGTTCCTCGATGGAGAGGTTGCGGTGGAGGATGCCGATGCCGCCCTGGCGGGCCATGGCGATGGCCATGCGCGCCTCGGTGACGGTGTCCATGGCGGCGGACAGGAGCGGGACGCGCAGCGAGATGTTTGTCGTCAGGCGATTGCTCGTGTCAACGGATGAAGGAACGACGTCCGTGAGCTCGGGAAGGAGCAGGACGTCGTCGTAGGTGAGGCCGGTCAGGCCGAAAGGATCATGTGTTGCGAGTTCTCCCATGGGCCAATTGTAGGCGGTCGGTGACGCTTTCGCGTCCTCGCCTCCACGCATATCCCACAGCCGGGCATGAATGGAACGAGGCCGGGGCGCCCGCGCGGCCCTCAGGAGGTCACGCTGGGGGCGGGCTGGGAGGCGTAGCGGGCGGCGGTTGCGCCGGTGACTGTGAGATGGATCGGGGCGGCGCCTCGTGCCAGCATGCGGGCGGCGGTGAGGGCGTCGGGGCGCCCCTCCCACACGAGCATGGAGACGGAGCCGTCGGGTGCGACTTCGTGGATCCAGCGTCCCATCCCGGCGCGGGCGTGGGAGTCGGCCCAGGCGACGGCGCGGGCGTAGTCGACGGCGAGGTCCTCGGCGCGCGAGGGGTCCACGACCTCGGCGAGGACGCGGGCGGCGCTGGCGGCCTCGCATACGACCCAGTGCATGCGCTGGGGGGCGGCGACAACGCCTGTGGGGTCGAGGGTGTAGACGATGCCACCCACGCCCTCGTCCGTCCACCCGTCGGCGAGGGCGCGGTCGTAGAGCGCGGTCGCGGTGTCGATCATCCAGGGGCCGGGCTTGTCGCCCATGTGGGTGAGAATGGCATGCACCTGCCCGATGAGGCGGGCGGCCTTGAATCCGAGGCCGGGGAGGGTATCTCCGGGACGGATGAGCTCGACGGGGGCTTGGTCGGCCGAGGCGGGCAGGGGGCGCCATTCCGCGTCGTAGAGGTCGGGCAGTGCGAAGCCGCAGCGCGCGGCGATCTCGCCGACGAGACGCAGGATCGAGCGCGCGCGGTCGAACCAGACACGCTCCCCCGTCGCTTCCCAAGCGGCCAAGTAGGCCTGCGCGGTGTCGAGGTTGGTGGAGAGGCGACGCAGGGGCGAGCGCTTGCCAGTCGCGGCCTCGATCTCCTCGCGCACGGCACCGGCGCACGGGTCCCACCAGCGCTGATCCTGGTCCGCTTCAAGGTCGGCGAGCAGGTCGCGCGCCTCATTGTGTCCGACCATCAGGGCTGCGGCGGTAGCGCCGATCATCGCCGACTGTGCGCGCTGAGAGAAGATCGCTCGAGGAACGGGGGTGGCGCTGCTTTCCGAGGTGGGCACGACCTCGGCGTACCAGGATCCGTTCGGGGCGCGCAGGGGTCCGGCGAGGGCGGCGAGGCCGTGGCTGACCAGGTGCGTGGCCCCCTCGATGCCCCGCATCTGCGCGAGGGCGAAGACGTGCGTCATGCGCGCGCTGATGCGCGCGTCGAGCGGGCGTCCGAGGTCCACCTGACCGTCGGCGCGCAGGAAGGCGAAACCGACCCGCGCCTTCGACCGGGAAGCGAAGGCGACGAGCGCGTCAAAATCAGCGTCGAAAGCGCGGCGCAGGTCTTCGTTGTTCCAGGGGGCGTTCATGACTGTTCTCCTGCCGGTACGTGCCTTCACGGTATCACCTGACCAGGCGCTGCGGGCGGAGACGGGGGCGCTGAGCGCGCAGTTGAGCGGGCAATTGCGCGTGGACCGCCGCCCGCGTTAGGAGCGGCCGACCAGCTGCAGATCCGCTTGGGGTGCGAGGAGCGCGAGGGCTTCTTCGACGCAGGCGCTGATCGTTCGCACGCGCTGGACGTGTGGAGAGAGGACGTCGGGGGCGTCCGTGCCCACCATGATCGTAGGAACGCCGTAGCGGGCGACCAGGCTTTCGACGGTGTGCGCGCAGGAGGGACCGCAGCCCAGGACGACGGTCAGTGCGGGAACGCCGCCACGCACGTATTCGCGGAAGCGATCGGCGGCGGCGACACCTCCGTATTTTTCGCTCGATAGTAGGCGAACGTCGCACCCGTACCAGGCCAGGGCGACGCCGACGACCTGAGCCGGGGTCTCGTGGAGGGCGTCGCTGACGATTGCGATGCGGTCCCCGCCGATGAGGGCGCGCGTAGGCCGCGACTGGTAGGCGCAGCGGCACACGCGCTGGAAGGCGTTGACGAGCATGATGGCGGGCGAGGATCCGACCGGGTCGCCGCCGGGTGCGGATCGCAGGGATTTGAGGGCGGGTTCGACGAAGCGCGACCACGTATGGACGAGGCCGTGGCTGGCGACCGCCGATTCGAGCACTTCCTCGAGGCGCTCGTAGTCGTCGGCGAGGACCACGGTGCGCAGCTGTGCGGCGTTGTCGGGGCCGGATTGGGGCAGGCGTGCCCGTTCGGCCAGGGCACGTTTGGCCGCCTCGGCGGCGGGCAACCCGGCGCGCACGTGGTGGATCATGGCACGCAGGCGTTCAACGTCCTCGGGCAGGTAGCGACGGCGCGCTCCGGCTTCTCGTTGTGCGGGGCCGAGACCGTAGCGTCGTTCCCAGGTGCGCAGCGTCGACGCTGACACGCCGAGTTCGTCGGAGACAGAGGAGACGGTACGGGAGCGGTCGGCGAGAGCCGACTGCTCGATGATCGCCCGTGGCATGCCTGCTCCTCTCCGCGGTGTGTCGGCGCTTGTCCGGTACCCCGATTCTTGCGTGTTAGAAGCTGACACGCCACAGGAAAGACCCGACGCACACGCGAAAAGTTGTTCACAAAGTTATTCACTGCTCGTTCAACTCGCGCACCTGAGTTTTATCGGGGTTTTAACAGTCCAGACCCCCACGCGCTGAGAACTGGATCATAATTCGAGAAAGATCCTTGAATAACTACCGCGCAAGTGTCTATTCTTGCCGACATCGTGTGCCGAAAATGTCGGCACGACAGACATGAAGGAGGCACCCAATGACTGACGTCTCCCGTCTGCCCGG
>JAHYYD010000115.1 GCA_019425105.1 Actinomycetota bacterium | reverse complement strand
GTCAGCCCCGAGGCCATGCGAGGCATCTCCGACATCCTGCACGCCGCGCACGCCGCGACGGGCGTCGAGGTGCCCGCGAACGAAGAGTGGTACCACCGCCCGCCCACCGTCTCGACGCCCATGCGCTGGCGCATCCTGCTCAAGTGGCGCATCTCGACCCTGGCGGGCTTCGAGGGCGGCACGCGCATCTACCTCAACACGATCGACCCGTGGAAGGTCGTCGAGCGCACCGTGCCGCGCCTCCTCGAGCTGCGCGACAGGGGCCTCATCGCCCCCATGCGCATCGGGGAGGAATGCAAAGTCAGCCCCGCAATGCTGCGAAGCTGACTCGACTCGTGGGGCGCGGCGGGGCTACTCCTCGTCGCCCGGATCGGTGCCCCCCGTCTCATCCGAGGGTGCCTGATCCTGCCCTGCGCCCTGCTCGTCCCCTGCGTTGGGCGTACCCGGATCGGTCCCCGCGTCGGCGGCGGGAGTCTGCGAGGGGCTGGGTGCAGGCGCGGCCAGCGCCGAGGACCACGTCGCCAGCCAGGCGTCGAGCGCATCCAGGGATCCGACCGTCTCATCAGCGACAACCGCCTCGCCCGTGATGCCCATCAGCCAACCGGCCTTCGTATCGGCCGCGAGCGCACCGTCGATCGGATACGCGGCACCCGTCGTCGCCAGGGAACGCTGAGCGCTCTCCCCCTGCAGCCAGGCGATCAACGACTCCGCGCCGTCAGAAGCCGACGAACCCGTCGCCGCCGCGTACATGATGCGGGCAATGCAGGTCGACGAGATCGGCGTGCCGTAGGAATCCGCACCCGTGTTCGTCGCAGCCGCAGCCGCCAGCGAGCGCGGTGCCACGACCAGCGGGTACGCGCCCGATTTTCCAGCGGAGGTACCCACGACCTCGGACAAATACCCTTCGGACACGTGCGCACCGGCCGTCCACGCGCTCACCGTCGCACCCAACGACGGATCCACGCGCGGGTTCAGAGACTGCGCGAACGCCCCCAAGCCCTCGCCCGTCTGCGACGCCGCCTCCTGCACGAACGCGCGCCCCACCGACGACGAGGCCGGGTCCGGAATCGCGAGCAGCGCGCGGATGCGCGGCGAGGTCAGATCGCCAAACGAAGTCGGCAGCGTGCGCCCATTGGCGCTCATCCACGACTTGTCGGCGATCACGCACACGTCATCGCGGCCGTAGGCGACGGCAGCGGCCGCGCCCTCCACCGCCGTACCCGACAGCGTCACCGTATCCGCAGGCGCCACGGCCGCAATCGCACCCGACGCGCTCGCCTGCAGCGCGTCCGCGCCATCAAGCCCCAGGGCAACATCCGCATTCGTCTCCGCCAGCTCACCCACGCCGTCCACCGGCACAGCCGCAACCGTGAAACCCGTCGCCTTCGTAAACTCCTGAGCCGTCTCCATCGGCAGCTGTGCGCCGCCCACCAGAGCGACCGTTACCGTGCCCGAGCCGCTGCGCGGTGTCGGCGCGTCGATCGTCCCATGCCCGGTCGCGCTCGACGACGCGCGAGCGCTCTGACCCGGCACAATCGGGGACGCGAAAGGATCCCGGGGGGCGCTCGAAGACACGGACGGCGAACAAGCCGCCACCGTCGTCGCCGCAACAGCGAGGGCCGACAACGCAAAAACAGAGCGGGCGCGAGCCATGAGGAATCCTTCTGACGGGGACACTACCGTTCAAGCATAGGGCAGCACGCCCGTGGCCCTCGCGCAAGCGCCCCGCGTGGGGCATCATGGAAGCACGCGCACGCGCGAAGGGACAACCACCCCCACGCCAGGAGGCAACCATGGACTCAGCCACCATCGAAAAGGTCGCCACGACCGTCGTCATCGCCGGAGCGGCCTTCGCCGCCTCCAAGCTCTTCGAAGCCGGCTGGAAGATCGCAACCGGCCGACCGATCCCCGCCGAGGACGCCGACGACGTCACCATGGCCTCGCTGGTCCTCTTCGCGGCCTCCTCCGCCGCCATCGCGGCCGTCGCCCAGCGCTATGCCTACAAGGGCTCCCAAAAGTGGCTCGCCCCCAAGCTCGAGGCGCGCTTCGGCGTTCCCCAGCTCGAGGCCTGAGCCCCGCACACCGGGGCCCCTGCCTCGTCCCCTGCCCTGTTGCTCACACGAGCGGCAGGAAGGGCCCCAGGTCCGTGCGCTCACCCGAAGCGCTCACCGCAGACCCAGCCACGGCCTCGTCCCACGTGAGGAGACCGCACGCGAGCGACAACCACGTGCGTGCATCGGTCTCCACGACGGCGGGCGGAGTGCCACGCCGGTGAGTCGTCCCCGGCAGGATCTGCACCGCGCCCGCGGGAGGCACACGCACCTCGACCGAGCGCCCCGGATGCAAGACGCCAAGCTCCTCGAGAGTGAAGCGGACCGCCGTCAACACGACCGCACGCGACGGCTCCTCGCCGCGCTCCACCGCGTCCCGCCACGAGCGCAGCGCCACCATCCCCTCACCCGGGTCAATCCGTCGTTTCGCCATACCCCGATTCTACGCGGCGCGACCACACCCGCCCCGGGCGTGCATTCCGACCACTTTGTCAGGCACAATGGTTGTGTCCAACTTCCAACGAGAGGCCCCACGTGAGTGACACCGCTTCCCTGATCACGCTGCGTTCGATCCTCGACCTCGAGATCGCGCGCAGCTACCAATGGGACGCTGCCACCATCATCGCCATCTCCGGCGTTGACCGCGCCGGAGACCTCACCACCCGCATCGTCGAAGTTCCCGGCTCACTCTCAGACATCGCCGCCGAAGGCTTCTCGCCCCACTCCGCCGCCGGACACGCCCTCTCCCACGAACTCCACGACGCCATTCAACGCCGCGTACGCCTGTGGATCGCCGACATCCCCACACGCGACCTCCCGCGGCTGCGCGACGCCCTCGGCGCCGACATCATCCACGAGGCCGGAATGGCACGCGACGGCTACACGCCCGTCGCCATGTCCCCCCTCGAACTCCTCGAACACTGGGCATCCGGCAGCGACGAGCAGCGCGAGTTCATGCGCGTCGCCATGGCCGGACTCGACACGCTGACGACCTCCTCGCACGCGACGCACGCCTCGCGAGCCGTCGGCGCCTCCATCATCGAACGCGCCGGCTTCCTCAAGCTGTGCCGCAACCCCAAATTCATCGCCTACGTCGTCGTCCTCGTCTACTCCATGGCCCGCGCCGTCCCCGTCATGTATGTACCGCACTTCCGGGGCGACTGGCGCATCCTGTGGGCCATCGACATGATCACCGCGATCCCCTACACGTGGGGCCTCATCGAAATGGTCGCCGGCCAAAAGCTCTGGCACCGCATCGTCGGCGCGGCCACCGCGGCCGTCACCTTCCTCGCCCCCTACGTGTACTTCCTCATGTACGGGCGCCACGCTCCACCCGGCGTCTGGACCGCCATCGCCTGCATCTTCTTCGGCGGGATCTTCCTCGAAGTCTTCCGCTACCGGCGCGACCGCGCCGTCAAGAAAGGCCTCGCGGAGCAACTGTAGGTGCGCGAGCGGGCTGCGGCCCGCTGGTGTTCCGGGCACCGAAGGCCCCGGTCGCCCGCTACAACACACCCCACCACGGCCTCACCCCCGGGCACCGCGCACCCCTCCCCGGCCTCGTCGACAGCGCGTCAATGTTCGCGATGGCCTGTGCCCGGGCACCGCGCGAGCCGTCCCGGCCTCGTCCCCGTGGCTACGACGAACCCGACCTGCGCAACAACGTCCCACGTACGCTCCACCTACAACAAACGTCCCCCGAGCGCGAGGCCCGGGGGACGTTCTGCTGTGATCGTGGCGCGGAGGCTACTTGTCCTCGCCGGTCGCCGTGCGAATAAAGCCCGCGATCATGAACCAGCCGCCGCCCACCCAGAAGAGAATCAGCGCCCACAGAGGCTGCACCGGGTAGACGACAACCATATACGCGCACGCAACAATCCACGCGGCCGCACCGATGATGTTAGGGATCTGGAAGCGCTTCACGCGCGCCGGGTGCGTGTAGTGCAGCGGAACCAGCGTCATAATCGCCAGGAAGATCGTCGCCGCAATATTCACCCACGCGGGAGTCTGAAGCACGTACATGACAATCGCCACACAGTTCCATGCCGCCGGGAAGCCCACGAAGTAGTTGTCATTCGACTTCTCCCCGTCGTTCGCGTAACAGAACACCGAGGAGACGATGACGACGACCATCATGATGACGGGGACCGGCTTCGGGCCAAACGGCAGGTACATCGCCATGAACAGGGCCGGCAGGAACGTCCACGTCAGATAGTCGACGAGATTGTCGACGACGCCGCCGTCGAACCAGGGGATCACCTGACGAACGCCGACCTTACGGGCCAGGGTGCCGTCGACGCCGTCCACGATGAGCGCGATGGCGAACCACAGCCACATCATCGGAATATTGTTGTCGAGCATCGCGAAGAGCGCGAGCGTCGCCCACGCGAGTCCGGAGATAGTGAACGCGTGCACCGCCCACGCGGCGATCACACGGCCCAGGCTGGGTTTGCTGGTAGCCTCCGACGAGGCCGGGGCCTGCTCAGTTGCAGCAGCCTGCTCAGTTGCAGTGGGGACGTTTTGCTCAGGCACAGACAGCTCCTGTCGTGGCGGATTATTTCCGCCTCTCAGTATGCCAAAGATTGACGAGCTTTTAGTAGGACTTCGACCATATGGCATGGCTTCGGAGCGTTGTCACAGGTCTGCCACGCATCGTCTTCATGCACCGCGACTGCGGATTGATGACACTTCGAATCGGTCCTGGCCGGTCTCTGGCGAGATTGTGCTTGTGCTTGCGTGCTCGGGGAGTGTTCCTGCCCGCTCGCTTGCGTGCGCACGGGCGTGGCGACCGTCGCACCCACCCGGACCTCGCCAGAGTACGCTCGCTTGCGTGCACCCGGGTCCGATAGGTGGTGGCCCCGGCCCTTCAATGCGCGCCTGGGCCCGCTCACGCGCACGTGGGCCCGCTAATACGCGCCTGGGCCCGCTCACGCGCACGTTAACCCACCTGGTGGAGCGTGGGCTGCCGTGCCCATACGCCACTAGGTGGGTTTAGCTGCGCACAAGTGGGTCAACACTGCCAGCAGATGGGCCCAGCCGCCAGGACCGAGGAGAGCACACACACCACGCCAGAACGCCGCCGCACCCAAAACACAGACCACTTCGCCTATAACGGCCCGTTTTCAGCGTTTTCACCGAGGTAGTCTGCGCTTTGGGCCCCGTACCACCCCACGCAGCGACCTCACCGCCACCAATCGGGGGAATTGCAACATGAGGCTCGACTACGGCGACGATCCGAAAGGGCCTAGAATCTGCCGGGGCGGCCACAAAACGGGGGAATTACGCCATCCAAGGCTCCGACACGCCGGCGACACGCCGTAAGAGGGCTTCGCATGGCGTAAACCCCCCATCACCACCGTCGTCGAAGGCGCTGGAGGGCACCACACGGCCGGTTGGCGCGACAAAACTCGCCCAACACCACAGCCCCAGCACAAAGAGCGCGGCAAGGCCCGGCTACGGCGCCCGTGAGCAGCGGGGCACTGCCATAGCCCGCCAACTGGCACGAGGCCTACGCCAGGGCACGACACTATTCGCCCAACAACAACCTCGCCGGACCCCTTCGGTACAAAACTCTCCCAGCACGAGCCGCACGGCCCCACTTCCGGTACAAAACTCTCCCCGCACGCCCCCTCTCGCCGCATATCCGGTATAAAACTCTCCCAGCACACCCGAAATGGCCCAATTTGGCGCAATCTACGCATGCAGGGAGAGTTTTGTACCGCTTTCACCACCAAGAAGCCAAGCAGGGAGAATTTTGTACCGAACACGAGGCAGAGCCGGGGCTAGCCACGACACCACAACTGGCACCACAAGTGCGAAGCGCGCCGGCAAAACCTGAGGGCCAGGCCGCGGTGCAGGCGTCCGGTTGGCAGGGCTAGCGCCAGACAGATTTCGCATGCAATTCGATTGGGACAAATTTCAACAAACCCAGAAAACGTTGGAATTCCAACGCCACGAAATCACGGGCCGAAATGCTCACCGGGGAATTGCATGCGAAATTGATGGATACCAGCAAGGCCTACCCACGGAGCTTGCTTCAACACCGGGGCCGATCCCCACAAATTTCACACATAATTTACCTCGGTCACTTTTGAAGATCGCCCGAAAACATTGCAATTCCAACGACCTAAGTTCAATGCTTGAACAATCTGCAGGGGAATTACGTGCGAAATTTCTGATTGACAGCCAGAACTGGGCTACACGAAGCAACCCAGGACCCGGCAGGACAATGAGCCGACGCACACGCCTATCAGTAACACCACGCCCCACTGGTGTGAAGGGTGCCGGAGGGTCCGGAGGGCACGGGCGGGCACACGTACCAAGCCCCGCCCGATTGGAGGCCGCCGCGAGGCCTGCGGGGCCTGGCCGGGCTTCGAGACGACGCGCCGAGCTGAAAGCTCGCAGCGCGGACGGCGAGCGGGCGGGCAGGCCACGCGGCGGCCGGAAATCAAGCGGGTGAAGCAACGCCGGTAATCAGGCGGGTGAAGCAACACCGGAGCTCAGGCGGCGCCCGGAACACCCGTGGGACCACAAGCAAAAACACGCAGGCGCCGACGGACAACAGACAAAGCACAGCACGGGGGCGCGAGCCCACAGGCCCGCGCCCCCTGACGCTACAACTCAGACGCGACTACTCAGAAGTACTTGCGTCCGGTCTCGCTCAGCTCGCGCAGCTCGTCGATCGAGGCGATCCAGCCGCAGCCCTCGCCCTCGGCGGCGAGCAGATCCACGCCGCTGATCGCGAGCATGTCGCCGCCCGTGGTGCCGATGCGCACGGCGT
>JAHYYD010000114.1:3788-6884 GCA_019425105.1 Actinomycetota bacterium | reverse complement strand
GGCGTGGACCTCGAGCACTTCCTCGACGACGCTGTCGTCTCCTCCGGCTTCAAGGGACGCATGGTCGTCACCTCTGGCGTCCTGACGGCCGCAGACGTGGACAACCCGGGTACCCCGGACCCCGAGGGCGCCTACACGATCGATCGTGGAACTGAGCGCGTCGACGTTGCCCCGTGGCCGTTCCCGCCGGAGGAAGCGGGCGAGGAACCCGAATTCCGCTTCGACCCGCACGTGTGGACCTCGCCGAAGGGCGCCCGCGTCCAGGTCGCTAACCTCGGCGCGGGCCTCGCCGCTGCGGCGCCCGACGCTGCGTCCTCGATCAACGCGGCCACGGCCTCGTACCTGGAGGACATCGACGCCCTCGATCAGTGGACCGCCGAGGCCATCAAGACCGTGCCGGAAGGACAGCGCGTCCTCTTCACCTCCCACGACGCCTTCGGCTACTTCTCGCGGGACTACGGGATCCGCTTCATCGGCGCCGCCCTGTCCGACTTCAACGAGCAGCAGGACGCCACCGCCGACCACATCGCCAAGGCCGTCGCGGCCGTCAAGGAATCCGGCGCGGTCGCGCTTTTCGCCGAAAACTCCAACAACTCCAAGTCCATCGAGGCGATCGCCCGCGCGGCCGGCGTCACCCCGATCGTGGGCGAGGATGCGATGTACGGCGACTCGCTGGGACCCGATGGATCCGAGGGAGCCACCTACGTCGGCTCGATCATCCACAACGTGCGCGCCGTGACACAGGCGTGGGGCGGCACCGTCCCGGACCTGCCCGAGCGCCTGAAGGATCAGTGATGGGCAGACTCGTCTCCTTTCACGACGCGGTGCTGGGGTATGGGAATACCCCGGCGCTGACCGGCCTGACCCTCGACGTGTTCGGGGGCCAGGCCCTCGCCCTTGTCGGCCCCAACGGCGGCGGCAAGACCACCCTCATGCGTGGCATCGTCGGCGGCTGCCAGGTCCTCTCCGGGACCGTCGACGTGGACGTGGCCCGCATCGGCCTCGTGCCGCAGAGCGCCGACCTGGACCTCACCTTTCCCGTGAGCGCGGCCGAGGTCGTCACCATGGGGCTCATCGCCGAGGCCGGGTGGGGAAAGCGCATCAACGCCGACATGCGCGCGCGGGTGAGCTCCGCCCTCGAGCGCGTCAACCTGAGTGACCGGGCCTCCCACCGTTTCGGGACGCTCAGCGGCGGGCAGCGCCAGCGCGTCCTCGTCGCGCGCGCCCTGGTCGCACGCCCCGAGCTGGTCATGATGGATGAACCCTTCAACGGCCTGGACGGTCCCAGCCGCGACATCATCACGGGCCTTATCGCCAAGCTGACCGCGGACGGTGTCGGCGTCATCGTGTCCACGCACGACCTCTCCCTCGCGCGCGACGTGTGCTCCCAGGCGTGCGTGCTCGCCTCCCGCCTCGTCGCCCTGGGCCCCACCGACGAGGTCCTGGTGCCCAAGGTCTTGGCGCGCGCCTACGGGGCGAGCGCCGACGAGGCGATTGCGGCCCTGTCATGATCTCCCCCTACCTGCTGCGCCCAATCATCGTCCTGGGCCTGCTCGCGCTCGCGGTGGGACCGGCCTCGACGCTGGTCAACCTGCGTCGCGCCGAGTTCAGCGCGGAGACGATGGTGCACGGCGTCTTCCCCGGCATCGTCGTCGGCATGGCCCTCGGCGGGCGCGACGCCATCATTCCGGGAGGTGCGCTCTGCGCGGCCCTCATCGCGGCGGCGCTGACGGTGGCCTCTCGCAAACAGCGCCACTCTGAGGCGACGACCGCGGTCCTGCTCACTGCCTTTTTCTCCCTCGGCATCGTCATCTCCCTGCGCATCGGGGACATGTCCGGGCAGCTCGAATCCCTCATGTTCGGCCGTCTCCTGGATATCACCCCGTCGCGCATGGCAACGAGCGCCCTCGTCCTCGTAGTCGCGGCCGCCCTCCTTGCGCTCACCTGGCGCGCGCAGGTCGCGGTGGCCTTTGACCGCGAGGCCGCGCGCGTGAGCGGCGTCCCGGTCACCTGGATCGACATCGTGTTCAACGCGGCGCTCGGCGCGATCGTAGTCGCGGCGTCGACGGCCGTCGGGGTCCTCCTCGTCGTCGGATATCTTGTCGTGCCCGGGGCCTTCGGTCGGCTTCTCGCGTCGGGCCCGCGGGCGATGGTGCTCCTGGCCGGTGCCTGCGCGCTCGTCGGTGGATGGGCTGGCTTCGGCGTCTCTCTCCTGCGCGCGCCGCGACCGCTCTCTCCGCAGGCGTGCGTCGCCATGGGCGTCCTCGTCTGTTTTGCTGCTGCACTGGCGCTGCGCGAGATCCGCGCCCGGCGTGCACGCACGGCCACCACCGTGCGTGAAACGTCTCGTGAAACGACCGTGAGTGCCGGGGGAGGGGAGGCCTCGTGATCGCCAGCCTCCTCCTGTACCCGGCGCTGCACGTGACGATCATCGGGGCCCTGGGTGGCCTCGTCGGTGCCTTCGCCTACTTGGACCGACGCATTTTCTTCGCCGAATCCGTCACGCACGGGACCTTCCCGGGCGCGGTCCTCGGCGTCGTCATCGCCGCCGCCTTCGGTTTCGGGCACTCCGGAATGTCGGCGGCTCTCTACGTCGGCGCGTTCCTCGGCACGATCCCGCTCGTCGCCCTCATGCGCTGGCTCGCCACGATCCCCGGCATCTCGAGCCAAGGCGCGGCCGGCATCGTTCTGACCGCGGGTTTTGCTTCCGGTTACTTCTTGGCGACCTGGTTCAAGCCTCTGCCCCTCGCGGTGAATTCCTTCCTGACGGGATCCGTCATGACGGTTTCGCCCGCCGACGTCGCTTGGGCGGGTGGCGTGCTCGTTGCCGCGCTGCTTGTCGTGACGCTGGGCGGGCGCCAGCTGATCGCCCACTGCTTCGACCCCGCCAACCCAGCCGCGGCCTCGCGCGCCGGGCGTCACGAGCTCGTCATCCTCGGCCTCATCCTCGCTTCGGTCACCGTGGCGATCCCAGCGGTCGGCACGATCCTGTCGATCGCGCTCATCGCCGCGCCGGCCGCTGCTCTCGCGCCCCTCGTGCGCAGCTCGCGCGCCTTCCTCATCGGCTGCCCGCTGCTGGGCGCGCTCCTGGGGATC
>JAHYYD010000114.1:0-3688 GCA_019425105.1 Actinomycetota bacterium | reverse complement strand
TCGTCGAGGCCGCCAGGGGAGGGGCGCGCGTCGTCTTCGTGTCCGACGCGGGTATGCCCACCGTCTCCGATCCGGGCTTCCGCCTGGCGCGCGCCGCCATCGACGCGGGCGTCCCCCTCTCCGTCCTGCCCGGCCCCTCCGCGCCGCTCGTCGCCCTCGCTCTGTCTGGCCTGCCCTCGGATCGCTTCGCCTTCGAGGGGTTCCTGCCGCGCAAGGACGGGGATGCCACGCGCTACCTGGAAGGCCTGGCCACCGACCCGCACACGCTCATCTTCTTCGAGTCACCCCGTCGCGCGGCCGCCACGCTGACACGCATGGCCGAGGTGTTTGGCGCCGACCGCGCCGCCGCGCTGTGCCGTGAACTCACGAAGGACTACGAGGAGGTGCGCCGTGGAACGCTCGGGGAGCTCGCGGCGGGTGCCGAGGACGTGCTCGGCGAGGTGACGATCGTCGTCGCCGGATATGCGCGAAGCGCGCGCGCCGAAGACCACGTCGGCGCCGTCCTCGCGCTCGCGGCGGAGGGGATGCGCCTCAAGGACGCCGCAGCCGAGGTGGCCGCGGCGACGGGCGCGCGCAAGAACGACCTCTACAAGGCCGCCCTCGCCGCGAAGTGACGAGGCCAGGACGGCAACGAGGCCTGGGCGGCGTCAGGGAATTTGCTCAGACGAGCAAGACGCCCTCCGACGTCATCCACTGACGGGCCGACGCGCCCAGCTCCTCGGTCACGGGGGCGGTCAGCTCGCGCAGGACACGCGTCGGGAATCCGGCGTGGACAGCGTCCACAGCCGTGCACGCGACGCAGTGCGACTCGGCCAGGCCCACGACGTCCACGTCCGTGATGCCGGCGTCGCGCAGCGCCTCCTCCAGCGTCCTGCCATCCTCGGTGGTTCCCTCGAAGCCCGAGTAGGCGGCCTTGTACTGGCCCTTCTTGACTGTCACGTCCGCCTTCACGTTCGCGAGCGCCGGGTGCAGCTCGGCCTCGTCCGTACCGGCCACGCCGTGCGGGGGCCACGTGTCCACGAAATCCGGGTTCTCCGAGAAGTGCTCGCCCGGATCGATGTGCCAATCCTGCGTGGTCACGATCAGCTGATACTCGTCGCGGTGCGCGTCCACGTAGGCGGCCACGGCCTCGGCGATAGCGTTACCGCCCGTCACTGGGAGGGCACCGCCTTCGCAGAACGTGGGCTGAACGTCGACAATGATGAGAGCGCGGGGCATGGGACCTCCCAGAAAATTCAGTAATTTCCTCAAGAATATCACCCCGGTCACAGTCGCCCAAGGGCTGTTTCAAATCCTCGCCATGCGGCCGGTTCCCCGTTCGCGAGCGCTACGCAGTATTGTTAGGGGCTATGAGTCGTATTCTGTCCGCCGTCGCATGGCCCTACGCCAACGGCCCCCGTCATATTGGCCACGTTGCGGGATTCGGTGTCCCCTCCGACGTTTTCTCCCGGTACATGCGAATGGCCGGCCACGACGTCCTCATGGTCTCCGGCACCGATGAACACGGAACCCCCATCCTGGTGGCCGCTGACGGCGCGGGCATGAGCGCCCGCGAACTTGCAGACCGCAACAACCGCCTCATCGTCGAGGACCTCGTGGCGCTCGGCCTGTCCTACGACCTCTTCACTCGCACGACCGCCGGCAACCACTACCGCGTCGTGCAGGACATGTTCGCCACCGTGCGAGACAACGGCTACATGATTGAGCAGGTCACGCGCGCCGCCATCTCCCCGTCCACCGGCCGCACCCTGCCCGACCGCTACATCGAAGGTACCTGTCCCATCTGTGGCGCCGAGGGCGCGCGTGGCGACCAATGCGACAACTGCGGCAACCAGATGGACCCGACCGAGCTCATCAACCCGCACTCGCGCATCAACGGCGAGACCCCCAATTTCGTGGAGTCCGTCCACTACTTCCTCGACCTGCCCGCCCTGGCCGATGCCCTGTCCGCCTGGCTCGACGAGCGCGAGAAGTCCGGCACCTGGCGTCCCAACGTCATCAAGTTCTCCCAGAACTTCCTGGAGGACATCCGTCCCCGCGCCATGACGCGCGACATCGACTGGGGTATCCCGGTCCCCGGCTGGGAGGACCAGCCCACCAAGCGCCTCTACGTGTGGTTCGACGCCGTCATCGGCTACCTGAGCGCCTCCATCGAGTGGGCGCGCCGCACCGGCGACCCCGAGGCGTGGCGCAAGTGGTGGAACGATCCCGAGGCCCTGTCCTACTACTTCATGGGCAAGGACAACATCGTCTTCCACTCCCAGATCTGGCCCGCCGAGCTGCTCGGCTACAACGGCCAGGGCGCGAAGGGTGGAGCTCCCGGCGACCTGGGCGTCCTCAACCTGCCCACCGAGGTCGTGTCCTCCGAGTTCCTCACCATGGAGGGCAAGAAGTTCTCGTCCTCGCACGGTATCGTCATCTACGTGCGCGACTTTCTCTCGCGCTACCAGGCCGACGCTCTGCGCTACTTCATCAGCGCGGCCGGCCCCGAGACCTCGGACTCCGACTTCACCTGGGCCGAGTTCGTGCGCCGCACTAACGGTGAGCTCGTCGCCGGCTGGGGCAACCTGGTCAATCGCACGGCCTCCATGATCGCCAAGAAGTTCGGCGAGATCCCCACCCCGGGTGAGCTCGAGGACATCGACCGCGCGCTCCTGGACGCCGTCGAGGCCGGTTTTGCCACCGTCGGTAACCTGATCCGTCACCACCGTCAGAAGGCGGCGCTGTCGGAGGCCATGCGCCTGGTGGGCGAGGCCAACAAGTACGTGACCGACACCGAGCCCTTCAAGCTCAAGGCCCCCGAGCAGCGCGAGCGCCTCGCGACGGTCCTGTGGACCCTCGCCCAGGCGGTTGCAGACCTCAACCTCATGCTCTCGCCGTTCCTGCCCCACGCGGCCAACGACATCGACCGCGTCATGGGTGGCGCCGGCGAGATCGCGCCGATGCCTCGCATCGAAGAGGTCGCCGAGCTCGACCCGCAGGTCCTGCCCGCCGACTTCGAGGGACGCGACGGCTACCCGATCATCACGGGCGACTACACGAACGTGCCCACCTGGGAGCGGCACCCGATCACGCCCGGCACCCCGATCGCCAAGCCCACGCCGGTGTTCGTCAAGCTGGATGAATCCATCGTCGAGGAGGAGCTTGCCCGCTACGCGGACGCTCACCCCGACGATGTGACGGGTGCCTGATCTGGTTTTTCCGTGATATGTCGCCACTCTTGATGAGTGTGACGGACGTGTGAGCGCGCGCGGGCGGGACGGATGCGTCCCGCCCGCGCGCTCGTCTGTCCCGGGGTGTTACCGTGAGGTCATGGCCGAAGATTTTCTCGCGTCCGCCCTCGCTGCCGAGGCCTCGTCGCGCGCCCAGCAAGATCCCGACTACCCGCTCTTTCACGTCGCGCCCCCGGTGGGCCGACTGAACGACCCGAACGGCCTCATCGAGATCAGCGGGACGTATCACGCGTTCTTCCAGTACACGCCCGAGCACCCGCGTCGGCTCGTCTACTGGGGCCACGCCACCTCCACCGACCTGACCCGCTGGGACTACCATGCCCCCGCGATCCTTCCTGACACCCACCAGGATGCCAACGGCGCCTACTCGGGCACCGCCATCGAGGTCGGCGACCACGTTGAGCTGTGGTACACCGGCAACTACAAGGACCCCGAGACGGGGGAGCGCGAGGCCA
>JAHYYD010000113.1:5100-6955 GCA_019425105.1 Actinomycetota bacterium | reverse complement strand
CAGGCGAGTGGCGCTACCGCATCGGCAACTACCGCGCCCTGTGCATCATCGAGGATGACCGCCTCATCATCGAAGTCTTTTCCGTCGGACACCGCCGACACATCTTCCAGTGATATCACTGGCAAGGCCCCGGCACGCGATCGACTCTGTGCGCTTCACGCGAGCTCGCCCCGGCCTCGTTCATAGTCCCAGGCACGAGAACGTCGACTAAATCGCGTCGCCGCCATATCCTGGGTGGAGGGCCTCAACGACGTGTGCCCTATCGACAAAGAGGGAGATTCGCAATGAGTGGCATCGACTGGGAGGCTGCGGCAAACCACTGGATCGCGCAGGAGAGCGCAGAGACGCGCATGCCCGCGGCTGACTTGGTCACGGAGATCGAGGCCTTCCTGGCCAGGCACAAGATCTGCACGCTGGCGACCGCCGGGAACGGTATCGTGCGCAACACGACGGTCGAATATCTCTACGCCGAAGGGGCGTTCTGGATCATCAGCGAGGGCGGCCAAAAGTTCCGCACCCTGCAGGCCAACAAGAACGTGTGCCTGGCGATCCATGACGACGACATTTCTTTCGCGACGCTGGCGGGCTTGCAGGTCACGGGCACCGCCGAGGTTGTGGAGCCTTTCGGTGCCGACTACGCCCACGCCTGCAAGCTGCGGGGTCTCCCCATGGAGCGCCTGCGCGCCATGCCCTTCGTCATGAACATCATCAAGGTGACCCCCACGCGCTTCGACTACGTCAACGGCACGCTGAAAGAGCGAGGCTATTCCCCGCGCCAGCACATCGACTTCTGAGGAAGCGGCTAGAGTCCGGTGGCGCGGACAACCCACACGCCCGACCTGGGGCTCCCCTGCCGTTCGAGCGCGCCTTCTTCTTTGAGCTGAGCGACCGTGCGCTCAGCGCTCCGCTTCGAGCACCCGAGATGTTGCGCGAGGTGAGCGACGGTGGAACGCGGGTTGTCGCTGAGGAAAGCGAGCGCGCGGGTTCGAACCACTTCCTGCGGGTTTGACGGCTTCGCATACGGAAGAATCGATTCACGAATCGCCTCGAGCATGAACTCCACAAAACTCTCACACGAACCGGTCGCACCCGAGCGGGCCAAGGCCTCGTAATAGTCTGCCTGCCGCCTCCTGATAGCGGACTCAACGGGCAGCCACGCCAACTCCGAACGCCACCTGGACAGGAGCAGCGTCTGCCAGAGACGTCCCGTCCGCCCATTCCCATCAGAGAAGGGATGACAGAACTCGAACTCGAAGTGGAAGACACACGAAGCGAGCAGCGGGTGCATACGCGTCGTACGCAGCCACTCGAAGAGGCCTCCCATGACCTCGGGGACGTAGGCGGCTGGAGTCCCCGCATGGATGAGGGTATCTCCGTTGAACACGCCGACATTGCCCGACCGAAAGCGCCCAGCATCGGGGACGAGGCCACCCATCATCACGCGGTGAACGCGCAGCAAATCCTCCAACAAATGAGGATCGAGTTCAGGAATTAGGTCGTAGGCGGCGCGCGCGTTTTCGACTTCGAGGATGTCGCGCCGGTCTCCGAGAACCCGCTTGCCGTCGATAATCGCGCTCACCGCGCGTTCGTCTAGTTTGTTCCCTTCGATGACGAGCGAGGAGTAGATCGTCTGGATCCGCAGCTCCCGACGCAGCATCGGGCTGGTCGACAAGGGGGCTTGAGGCGACAGCATGCCGACGAGTTCAGCGATCTCCATGCACAGCGCATCGATCGCGTCAGTGCGTTCAAATGACGGTTCGTAGGCCATGACCACCTCCTATTACCGCCACAATTATACCGCCACTGGCGGTAATCGAGCAGTGGCCCCATAATCAGCCTCACCTCTTCCCAGACA
>JAHYYD010000113.1:0-5090 GCA_019425105.1 Actinomycetota bacterium | reverse complement strand
TTATACCGCCACTGGCGGTAATCGCGCGGCACCAAAGGGCAGATGGTCCACGAAACGGCAGGAGGCCTCGTCAATTGACGAGGCCTCCGTGAAGTCAGCTCTTGACACTCGTTGTCTTCGGGTACGGAATCACCTCGAGGTGCCCAGAGACGAGCTCACCCAGGAACACCTGCTTGACCGAGGAATACCCCAACTTCTTGAGTTCCTCCTTGACCCAGGCTTTATCCTTACCTGCAAGAAGGAGACCATCAGGGACAAGCTGGCCGTCAGTCACGAGCGGCAGGAGCGAGCGCTTAGAACCGTCACCGCGCACGCGAATCGTCAAAGACCGTTGGTTTCCATGATCGCTGCAGCGACATCACCCACGCTGGCAATCTTCTGCTCACGCAGGCTCCTACTCAGTCCCTCCGCGGTCATTCCCACCTTCGCGCAGCGCGCAATATCCACTTCACCATCACGCACGATCAGCTCGGGCTGACAGGCCGCAAGCTTCTTAAAGGTTTTGCTGGTATCGATGAGGATTTTCGTCGCGATAACAACGAGCGACCAAATCAAAATGATGATCAGGAACTGGAGCACCGTCACCGAGGAGTTATAGATAACGCCGCCGATGATGCCGCCCAGCACATAGTTCTGCACCTGATTCAGAGGCGTATTCAGCGAGAAGTCACGCTTTCCCAAGATGTTGATCTGGAGCAGCATCGTGAGGATACCGAGCGCGAACTTGATGGCCGTCAACGTGTAGAAGTCCATGTCAGTGCTCCCCGTTCACGTAGACGCCATGGTCGATGATGTGCGTGCGCTCAAGAGTGAAGGAATTGTTGTCATTATTGAGATGGACGGTGTAGTCCTCCTCGTTAAAGCGCACGATCATCCCGTCCTGCAGGGACGTCTTATTCACCATGACATCACGCACCTGGACGCCATGATCGATGGCGACACCTTCCATGAAGCCCACGAGCAGCTGCGCCTGCGACTGCTGATCGCTGACCTTCAGGTATTGCTCGGTCTGGATTCCCAGCAGGACGAGCGAGAACACGAGGAGTCCAATGCCCGCGTCACGCCAGCGGGTTTTCACTCGGTTATGCAAATACAGGGCACTGAAAGCGAGAGCCACAACGAGCAAGACGATGATCGCAGCCAGACGCCGTGTCGCATCCAAACTCTGGTGCGACACAATGTAGTCGAGGGTATAGAAGTTCATGCGCTATCCATATTTTTGCAGGTCACTCAAACAGGGTCACACTAGCACTGCAGCCAACACACGAAGCAGCAGCACTGGGAGCACGAAGGCCTCGTCAATTGACGAGGCCTTGGCTGGGAGAGCGTGAAACGCTCAGTCGGTCCCGTGGAACGCCCAGGCGCGGCCGCGCACACCCCGCGCAATGTAGCTGACACCCGCCAGCGTCAGGGCGAGGCCGAGGCCCGTGTAAAAGAAGGCGATGAACCAGTCAGGGACAATACCCGCGGCGCGCATACCGATGCCGAGGGACATCATGAACGCCATCATCATGTAGCTCTTGCGGTCGAAGAAGCGGACGACGTGGTGACGGTCCCCCTCCAGGTCAGAGATACGCTGCGCGTTCTTCTTGACGAGCCTGGAAAACATCGGGTGGAACGCGCAGAAGATGGCAGTCGCGCCGCCCGCGAGCGCAAGGAAAATAATCGCGGCGACGCCGCGCATGTCGATGGCCGCGCGCACGCCGAGGATCGCGACGTTCAGGCCGGCGAGCAGCCAGACGATGCCGGCGACGGCGATCAGGGGCTGCTTCTTGATGCGGAATCGACTCATGTCGTTGTGTCCTTTTCTTCTACGGTGTCGTCATAGAGGGCGGCGTCGAGGAGGGCGAACAGCGTCTCGCATTCGTTGCCCTCCATGAGGGAGGCGAAGACGGCGCGCAGCACGTAGCGGCACAGTCTCTCAGCACTCAGTAGGCCGACGAGGCGGGAACGAACCACGGCCTCGTCCGCGTCGAGGACGCGCGCGAGCCCGCGCTCGATGTGGGCGAGCATGGGGGCGCGCACGGCCTCAAGGGCTTCCTGTTCACTGCTGGGCAGGCGGCGCATCTCGGCGAACCAGTCGACACTCATGTCGGCACGCGCGGCGCATAGAGCCTCGCGGAATCGCCGCACGTAGGAGGTGAAGCGCTCGCGGGGGCGCACGGCGCACAGCTCGTCGGAGAGGTTCTCCTCAAAGAAGCGCGTGAGCACGGCGGCCGTCAGGTCCGCCTTGGTCGGGAAGTAACCGTAGACCGAGCCGACCGCGATACCGCACGCGGTGGCGACCTTGCGCACGGAGAGCGCGGAGATGCCGTCGCGCGAGGCGATGGCGTAGGCCTGGCTGATCAGTTTCTCCGGGTCGATCACTTGTTTGGGCACGAAATCCTGCTGTCTTGCTACCTGCGACAATCTATAATGAACAGTGTTCAGTATAGGCCTGAGCAGGCCCGTGTCAACGAAATGAGAGACCTGCCATGAAGTCGCTTCACGCCGCCCACCTGGAAGAACGCGCGCCCAGGAACAAGGATGAAGAGGCCTACGCGCGCCGCAAGCGGATCATCGAGGCGGCCTACCGCATCGGCGACCGAGGCGGACTGGCCGCCATTTCGGCGCGTGGCGTCGCGAGGGATGCCGAGGTCTCGGTGGGTTACCTCTACAAGTTCTTCCCATCGAAGAGCGACATCATGGTCGCCGCCGCGCAACGCTATTTCGAACGATCACTCTCCCGCGAGCTCTGCCGCGTCGCGGCCGGGGAGTCCTACGTGGAGTATTGCCGCAGACTCTGGGAGCAGGTGCAATCCTCTTTCGAGGAGTTTCACCATGAATGGCTGCGCAACCGGGAGGATCTGCCCAAGCAGGACCTGGCGGCCGCACACGACGCAATGACCTCAGTGCTGACACACGCGGGCGCTCAACTTGAGGCAGTCATCGAACAGGACAATCACATCGACTGGACATCGCTGCCCGAGGGAACCACGGCCTCGTCCATAGCCCAGTTCACAATGCGCGCCATGATGGACTCACTCAAGCGCGGCGAGGGGGACGCCGCCCTCCTCCTCGCGCTCCTGGAGAAGGGCCTCTACTCCCCCACCGAGGCGCACTGACACATGACCCCACGAGCCGTGAACAAAGGGATCTTGTTGTTCACGAGCATTTTTCTAGCATCGATCGTGACGACGAATCTCACCGGGAGGTTCGTACAGACACGATGGGATGGTGCAGCCATGATCGGCGTCGCCTCGACGGCAATCACTCTCGCGCTGGTGTTCTACACGATCGGCGTGTTCGCGGAGCGACGCTCCGGCACGCTCAATACGAGCCACCTGGTGTTCTTCTACCTGGGCCTGGCGTGCGACACGGCGGGCACGGCGGTCATGTCAAACATTGCGCGAGGCGAATCCGCGAACCCCACGCACGCGGCGACGGGTCTGCTGGCGATCATCCTGATGATCATTCACGCCGCGTGGGCGAGCGTCGTCCTCGCGCGCAAGAACCGCGCAGCGATGGAGAGCTTCCACCGCTTCAGCCTGGCCGTGTGGACAATCTGGCTGATCCCCTACTTCTGCGGCATGCTCATGGGCATCCCCGCGATCGACTTGTCCGCGAACGCCGCCTTCGGCACGGCCCTCATCGGGGTGGGCGTGATCGGCCTGATCCTCTACCTGCGCGGGGATGCGCGGCGGGCGTAACACGGCGCAATCTGCGTCATCGACGAGGCCGGGGCTAGGCCTTGCCTGCAGCCGCACCGATCAGGCCCCACTCCTGCGCGGGCCCGCGGCGCTCATCCCTCCATATTCACCTTGGCCACCCCATCGGCCAGGGTTCCATAGGCGGTCACGCAATGTCCGAAGAACATGTCGTCGTCATCGAAGTAGGCAGAAAATGAACCGTCGGCGTCCATCGCGATGCTGCGCAGCTCGATCCGGCGAGCGAAGCTCTCTTCCGTAATCTCGGGGACCTCCTCGTCGGCGGACTCGCGCCACTCGCACGCAAGTTCGGTCAGCTCACGTGCGGCGCTCGTGCGCATGTCACGGTCCCAGCGATCCTGCTCCACCAGCATCACCTTCATCGCCCGCCTGGCATCGGCCCAGGTGTCCTCATCCGCCACATCAACCTCGAGCACCAAGAAGATCTGCTCACCGCGCCACAGGACCTCCCCCTCGAACGTGTCGAGATCCTTGTCGAGAGTGAGTTCTCCGAGCACCTCGTCGGTCACCACGACCGGCCTACGGTATTCGGCCAGCACCTCTTCCAGGGCGGGGCACGGGGGATCCTCTTCCAGGACCTCGACGATCAGGAATTGGTTCTGCGAGGAGGCGGTCACGCCCTCGGGAACCTCGTGCGGAATCTTCTTGCGGGCCTTGAGGCGGCACACCGCCTCCCGACGGAAGCGATCGAGGATTCCTCCGGCATCGTGCTCCTCGTCGCTGACGGGATAGACGATCCGGCCGTCACCCGTGTGCAGCGCGCCGGTCTGGCAGTCCACATACGCAATGAAGTAGTGCGAGACGTCCCAGAATCCGCTCCTCTTGCCCGCCCCGCCACCGCCGGCGAGCAGGACGAGGATCTCCCTAGCCTCGTCCTCAAAGATGCGCTCCCATTCGGCCTGCGTCATATTGTTTTGCGAACGCATGTATTCGAGCAGATCCACGTGCCATCCTCCTTGATCCAGGGCTGCCGATTCTCTACGACGAACCCTACTCGACGCGCGGCTTCACGATCCCCTCGGAAGCGAAATAGCCCCGGCCTCATCCCGGGAAAACGCGAAAGCGGTCACTTCGCGAGCTCTTCAAACACGTCCGCGTAGGCATCCATGAAGTCAACAGCGACATCGACAGCACTCTCAGACTGCTGCGCTGGTTGAATGACCACCCACGGCCTGTTGTTCTTGAGGATCGTGACAGGCTTCCCCGTCCTATTCACCTCTGCTGTCACTCGCGAAAAGTTGTTCTTCGCCTCGGCGAGCCCCATAGTCAGTGTCGACATCCTATTCCTTTCAATCTTAGCCATAACTGGCCTGGTCTGGTTTTGTGGACCGGGTGTTTTGAGGGTTGTTGGTTGTTATTGGTGGTGTTGTGCCCATTGGCGCG
>JAHYYD010000112.1 GCA_019425105.1 Actinomycetota bacterium | reverse complement strand
CTGCGCGATCACAGGATGTTGCGCTGACAGTGAGAATCTCGTCCTTCCTGGAACAGGCGCGCGTTTGTATGGCACGCTTATAGTGGAATCGCTCGCGTAGCTTCGATACGAAAAGAGGACACGGTGGACGCCACCGACATGGGAAACGACCTGAAGGAAATCCTGGTCACCGCCGAGGATATGGACCGTCGGCTCGCCGAAATGGCCGAGCAGATTGACCGCGACTACGCGGGCGAGGACCTGCTGCTCGTCGGCGTTCTGCGCGGTGCCGTCATGGTGATGGCGGACCTGTCCCGCAAGCTGCACACCCCCCTCGAGATGGACTGGATGGCCGTGTCCTCCTACGGTTCGGGTACCAAGACCTCGGGCGTCGTGCGCATCCTGAAGGACCTCGACCAGGACGTCGCCGGACGTCACGTGCTGATCGTCGAGGACATCATCGATTCGGGCCTGACGCTGTCGTGGCTGCAGGCGAACCTGCTCGGACGTGGTGCCGCCTCCGTCAAGATCGCGACCGCCCTGCGTAAGCCCGAGGCCGCGAAGGTCGACGTGGACGTCGCCTACGTGGGCTTCGATATTCCCGACGAGTTCGTCGTCGGTTACGGCCTGGATTACGCCGAGAAGTACCGCAACATGCCCTTCGTCGGCACGCTGCAGCCGCACGTCTACACCAACTGAGAACGCCTACCTGTAAGGGATGCCCGTGAACGAGAAGATCAAGAACAAACGCCCCAGCCTGGGGTGGGTGCTGGTTCCGCTCATCGTGCTGCTCGTGGGCGGTTGGTTCCTCTGGCAGACGAACCAACCGCGTGCAGTGACGACCTCGGAGGGCCTGGCGCTCATCTCGGGTGACACGGTGGAGCAGGTGGTCCTCAACGAGGGCACCCAGCAGGTGAATCTGACGCTCACGGAGAACTACGTCCACCAGTCCACCGGCGGCGACGACAGGACCATCGATCTGGGTAAGCGCGTGTACTTCACGTACTCCTACGTGCAGACCAAGGACATCTTGGACACGGTGGCCGACAAGGCGCCCGCCAAGGGGTGGAACGCGGTGCGCCCGCAGTCCGGTGCTTTCGGAGCGATCATTCAGCTGCTGATTCCGCTGCTGATCCTCATGGGCGCGTTCTACTTCGTCATGCGTTCCATGTCGGGCTCGCGCATGATGGGTGGCTTCACCCAGTCGCGCGCCAAGGAATTCAACCAGGAACGCCCGGACGTGACCTTCGCGGACGTCGCCGGTGAGGACGAGGCTGTGGAGGAGCTCGAGGAGATCCGCGAGTTCCTGGCGTCCCCGGACAAGTTCCACAAGGTGGGTGCGCGCATCCCGCGCGGTGTCCTGCTCTACGGTCCTCCCGGAACCGGTAAGACGCTCCTCGCCAAGGCCGTGGCCGGGGAGGCGAATGCCCCCTTCTTCTCGATCTCCGGTTCGGAGTTCATGGAGCTGTACGTCGGCGTGGGCGCCTCGCGTGTACGCGAGCTTTTCGAGCGCGCGAAGAAGAACGCGCCGGCCATCATCTTCATCGACGAGATCGACGCCGTGGGTCGCCACCGCGGCAGCGGCATCGGCGGTGGCAACGACGAGCGCGAGCAGACGCTCAACCAGCTCCTCGTGGAGATGGACGGCTTCGACGAGCGCGCCAACATCATCCTGATCGCGGCGACCAACCGCCCCGATATCCTCGACCCGGCGCTGCTGCGCCCGGGGCGTTTCGACCGCCAGATCGCCGTCGAGGCCCCCGACCTGAAGGGCCGCGAGGCCATCCTGAAGGTCCACGCGCAGGGCAAGCCCCTCACCGCGCAGGTTGACCTGCGTCAGATCGCCAAGCGCACCCCCGGCTTCACGGGCGCGGACCTGGCGAACGTCCTGAACGAGGCTGCGCTGCTCACCGCGCGCTCGAACATGCAGTTCATCGACGAGCGCGCTATCGACGAGGCCATCGACCGCGTGATCGCGGGCCCGCAGAAGCGCACCCGCGTCATGAACGACCACGATAAGGCCGTGACCGCCTACCACGAGGCCGGCCACGCCCTGGCCGCCGCCGCGCTGAACTACACGGATCCGGTCACGAAGGTGACGATCCTGCCGCGCGGCCGCGCGCTGGGCTACACGATGGTCATGCCCACCGAGGACCGCTTCAACAAGACCCGCAACCAGCTCCTCGACGACCTGGTGTACGGCATGGGCGGGCGCGTCGCCGAAGAGATCGTGTTCCGCGATCCGTCGACCGGCCCCGCGAACGACATCCAGCAGGCCACGAAGACGGCCCGCGCGATGGTTACCGACTACGGTATGAGTGACCGCATTGGCATGGTCAAGCTCGGCGACGCCGACACCGAGGCCTTCGGCCACGGGTCCGGCGAGGCTCCGCGTTCCTTCTCCGATGAGACCGCCGCGATCATCGACGAGGAGGTGCGTCGCCTCCTCGACAACGCGATGCGCGAGGCGTGGCGCATCCTGTCGGAAAACCGCGGCGTCCTCGACACGCTGGCATCGCGCCTGCTCGAGGAGGAGACCCTCGACGAGGCGCAGCTGCGCGAGATTTTCAAGGACGTCATCAAGGCCCCCGAGCGTCCCGTGTGGAACTACCAGTCCGACGCGGCCGTCCCCGGCGTGGTTTTGGGCCACCCGGTCGGCATCAAGGCCGAGGACGAGTGGACGTCCGTTCCCGTGCAGGGTATCGATGTGTCGCCGATTGACGTCATCGACGCCTCGGGCGTGGAAGAGGAGCAGGAGTGACCTACGATCCCGCAGGCGTTGAGAAGGCGTCGCGCGACCTGCTCGTTGCGATCGGGGAGGACCCCGAGCGCGAGGGCCTGGTCGGCACGCCCGACCGTATGGCGCGCGCGTGGCGAGAGATGTGCAAGGGCCTAACCGAGGACCCGCGTGAGCACCTGCGCACGCAGTTCCACGCGGGCACCGACGAGCTCGTCCTGGTCCGCGACATCACCTTCTTCTCGGTGTGCGAGCACCACCTGCTGCCCTTCTACGGCCGCGCCCACGTGGGCTACATCCCGCGCGGCGGCGTCGTGACGGGCCTGTCCAAGCTGGCGCGCGTGGTCGAGGGCTACGCGCGCCGCCCACAGGTTCAGGAGCGTCTGACCGCCCAGGTGGCCGACGCGATCGACGAGATCCTGCACCCTCAGGGCGTCATCGTCGTCATCGAGGCCGAGCACATGTGCATGTCGATGCGCGGTATCTCCAAGCCGGGCTCGTCGACCGTGACCAGCGCGCTGCGCGGCATCATGAGCGACGGGGCGACTCGCGCGGAAATGATGGCCCTCGTCCTGTCCGGGAGTCGATGACATGAGTGCCCTGCCCCTGCCCGCCGCCCCGGCCTCGTTCCCGGTCCCGTCCCTGGCGCTGCCGGGCGGCCTGGCCCTGCCCGCTGGGCGCACGGCGGTCATGGGCATCCTCAACGTCACCCCCGATTCCTTTTCGGATGGGGGACGCTACGCGGACGTTGCCGCCGCGCTGCGCCACGCGCGCGAGATGGTGGCCGCGGGTGCGGACCTGATCGACGTGGGCGGGGAGTCGACGCGGCCGAACTCGACGCGCATCAGCGCGGACGAGGAGTGGGCGCGCATCGGCGCGGTCGTCGAGGCCTTGGCTGCCGACGGCGTCGTCGTGTCCGTGGATACGCTGCACGCGGCGACGGCCCGCGAGGCCGCGCGCGTCGGTGCGGCGATCATTAACGATGTGAGCGGCGGGCGCTGGGATCCCGAGATGAATGCGGCTGTTGCGCAGTCGGGCTGCGCGTACGTCGTTCAGCACTATCGCGCGCTGCCGGGGATGCCGGGGGAGCAC
Organism: Actinomycetota bacterium; assembly: GCA_019425105.1. Lineage (GTDB taxonomy): Bacteria > Actinomycetota > Actinomycetes > Actinomycetales > Actinomycetaceae > Pauljensenia. The sequence goes on along the minus strand of JAHYYD010000112.1, from coordinate 3,147 downwards.
TTCGATTACGGGGAGGACCTCGTGGGCACGCTCGTTGAGCGCGTGGGTTCCCAGGTTCAAGACGCTATTGATGCTGGTGTGACAGCTGATAAAATTGTCATCGACCCGGGCCTCGGCTTCTCGCTGACGGGCGACCAATGCTGGCAGATCCTGCGCGAACTGCCGCGCTTCCTGGAGGGCGGTTATCCCGTCCTCGTCGGCGCTTCTCGCAAGCGTTTCGTCAAGGCCCTCGGGGGCGACGTGGACGCCGACAGCGCGGCCATCGCCGCCTACTGCGCGGTATCAGGCGCGTGGGCCGTGCGGGTCCACGACGTAGCCGCCACCGTGGCAGCCATCGCCCGAAAGGAGAACGACGTTGACTAACCGACGCGTCATCATCGCCCTCAAAGGACTGGGGGCGATGGCCAATCACGGCGTCTACGACTTCGAGCGCGCCCGCGACCAGCGCTTCAGCGCCGACATCATCATGTGGGTCGAGACCGCGGGTGCCACGGATGACATCGCCGCCACCGTTTCCTACGCGGATATCGCCGACGAGGCCATGGCGGTCCTCACGGGCACCGCCGTCGACCTGATCGAAACCCTCGCTGAGACCATCGCCGAGCGCGTCATGAGCCACGAGGGCGTCGTCGGCACCGAGGTCACCGTCCACAAGCCCGACGCCCCCATCGACCACCCCTTCGCGGACGTGTCGGTGACCGTGCGCGCGGGTGAGACTGACGCGATGCCGCTATCGCTGTCCCTCAAGGGCATCTACGAGGCCGAGGACGGCTCGGTCCTCACCGGCGAGATCGAGGCCTACGGCCGTGCCCAGGCCCCCAGCCCCGCGCAGCAGGAACACCGCGAGGCGCTCCCGTCGCGCCGAGGTGCGCACGCCGCCGAGGCAGCGCGCGAGGAGGACACCTCCCGACCGGCGCACCTGCGCTCGCGTCGCGTCGTCCTGGCGATCGGCGGCAACCTCGGGGACGTTCCCGTCACGCTCATGCACACGGTCGAGGCCCTGTCCTACATGGAAGGCTTCCAGATCGACGACGTTTCGCCGATCATGCGCACCAAGCCCGTGCTGGCTCCCGGCCAGGCTCCCCAGCCCGACTACTGGAACGCCATCGTCGTCGGCTCCGCGATCGCGAGCCCCGACGAGCTCTTCGCCCAGACCAGCCGCATCGAGCGCGAGCTGGGGCGCGAACGCCACGAGCGCTGGGGCGCGCGCACCGTCGACATCGACATCATTCAGATCGAGGGCCTGGCCTCCGCCGACCCGGTCCTCACCCTGCCGCACCCGCGCGCCAAGGACCGCGCCTTCGTCCTGGCGCCGTGGCTCCTGTGTGACCCCGACGCCATCCTCGAGGGCGTGGGACGCGTATCCGACCTGCTGGCCCACACCCCCGACCGCGAAGGCATCATCGACGCCGTCGACGACTGGCTCGAAGACCCGGCGGCCGTCATGGCCGACTCGGACCAGCTCCTGGCCCAGCGCGCCGAGCAGGCCAGCGCCGACATGCGCGAGCTCATCGAGGCCCTGACCGGCGAAATCAGCCAGGTCGACAACCTCGTGACCCGCCCGGGTGAGCCCGCTATCGAGGTGAGCGCGTCCTTCTCCGACGCGCTCGAGGCCTCGATTCCGCCCGCGCCTCACACCGTGTCGACTCCCGCTGGTGCGCCGTCGCCCGAGGCCGTGCCCGCACCGCACTCGGCGTGGGCCCCCGAGGCCGTGCCTGGCCCCGAGGCCGTGCCTGGTCCCGAGGCGACGTCGGCTCCGGAGGAAACGAACAGCGAGGAATCGCTCGCGGTCGACGCCGCGGCGATCCCGCAGCCGCAGACCCCCGCCCAGCTCGCGGCTGAGCAGACGGCAGCTCCGGCTGCGCCCGCAGCCGACGCGTCGCGCTTCGCCCCCGTCGAGGCGGCAGCGGCCGTCCAGGTGCCCGCTGCGCCCGCGCAGGACAGCGGCGTGCCCGCGCAGGACAGCGTGCTCGCGCCGGACAGCGTGCTCGCGCCGGACAGCGTGCCCGTCCACGAGGCGTCCTCGCGCGAGGCCACGCCCCAGCGCGAACGCCGCCACCGCGCAGAACGCGCCTCGTCACGCCCCTCCTGGCACCCGGTCTCCTCCGTTCCCGCGGATTCCGCGGCCGGGCGCATGACCCGCAAGATCGGTACGGGCACCTACAAGCCGAGCGGCACCGAAAAACCCCGCTGGGTCCCCGTCTTTGAACCCAAGCGGGAGGAAACCCGTTCCTCGATCGCGCTGCCCGACTGGAACTTCTCCGTCAGCTCCGCACACGACGTGCGCGTCGTCGACGACCGCTCCGGCCTCGGCCACGACGAGGAGCCACCCAAGGCCACCGTCCACGCCGACGGGCGCTCGACCATCCTCGCCCCCGGGCTGCCCGACAACACCCCCGTCGGCCCCATCCCCGAGGACGAGGCCACCCAGACCGGCATCCTGCGTCGCGTCGTTGTGCGGCCCACGATGACCGGAGCGATCCCGATCGTCAAGAGGCGCTAAATGAAACCCGTGTCGATCGTGTGGGTGGCGGCGGTGGGCCTCGTGGCCGCCGGCCTGAGCTTCCTCGGATTCCTCGCGCACATGCGCCAGGGCGGCACCCCGTTGATCGTCACCCCGGGACCCGCGGTCATCTTTGCGATTGCCACGGCCTGCCTCATCTGGTCCGGCCTGGCGGTGCGCCGCCTGCGCGCGGGCAAGGACACGTGGATCGATGCGATCGGCGCGATGCGCGTCGCGGTTTTCGCGCGCACGAGCGCCCTCGTCGGCTCCGGCCTGACCGGAATTCTCATCGGCGTGATGGCCGTGTCCCTCACGCAGCTCGAAGCCCCCGCGATGGCGGCCAACGCGATCGGGGCGGGCCTGTCTGGCCTCGTCGGCATCGTGTGGACCATCATCGCGATCGCCATCGAACGCTGGTGCATCATCAACCCCGACGACGAGGGATCGACGTCCTCTAAGCGCAGCGCGGCCGCCTGATCGCCCGCTCGTCGTAGCCCCGCGCGCCGCGCGCCGCGTGTGAAAGTCGCCCCCGTCCCGAGCGTTAGCCGTATCCGGCGCGCCATGCCCGGTATCGTGGATGCGTGGCTGACCAGCGTAAGAATTCCCCCAGGCGACCCACCTCCAGGCGTAGTACGTCGGGAGGC
>JAHYYD010000111.1 GCA_019425105.1 Actinomycetota bacterium | reverse complement strand
TGAGTTCGTCGGCCGCGCGGCCCGTGTTCGTGTTGCGCCACGTGCGGAAGGGCGCAAGCAGATTATCGTCGGCATCGAAGGCGAGGTAGCCGTGCATCATGCCCGAGATACCGATCGAGCCGTACGAGGTGGGGGTGACGTCGTAGCGCTCGCGCACGTCGGCGACCAGGGACGCGTAGGCGCTTTGCAGGCCGGCGACGATCTCGTCGAGGCTGTAGGACCACAGGCCACCCTCCAGGTGATTCTCCCAGCCGTGGCCGCCGGTGGCGAGCACCTCATGGTCGGGACCGATGAGGACGGCCTTGATGCGGGTCGAACCGAATTCGATGCCGAGCGCAGTGTCGGCGGCGGCGATGGCGGCGCGGGGGTCGGTGCTCATGCGTGCTCCTTGTGTCTTCATTGACGAGGCAGTGGCCTGGAATGCGCTAACGGTAACACTTTCGCGCATGTAGCGACAGGGACGTACGCCCGTTTATCGGACACTCCGTCCGGTATATGCAGATTCACTCTGCCATAACGTGTCATTCCCCCCGACATGCCAAACGCTCGCATCGACGCTCCTGCATCTCCAACGACCTCTTCCACCTACCGGCTGAGGAGAGTAGACTACGCGTAGTCACATTTGAGGAGGACACATGTCAACCGCACGGGTCGCACGCTCCGTCAAGCTCGATCCTGAGATCGACGCCCGCCTCACGGCCCTCGCCCAGCGGACGGGACGAACGAAGTCGTTCTACATGAATCGCGCCATCGAGTCAGCGCTTGAAGAGATCGAGCTGGCCTACTCACTGCAGGCCGAACTCGAGGATATCCGCAGCGGCCGCGCAGCATCGGTGAGCCTCGACGAGGCGGTGAAGACCCTTGGCCTGGAGGGCTGAGCTGTCACCGCGCGCACTGAAACAGCTCAGCAAGCTCGACAAGCCGACCGCGAGACGCATCGTCGACTATCTCCGCGAAACCGCGAGCGGCGAAGATCCCCGCTCACGCGGGAAGGGACTGACCGGCAATCTTTCAGGCTTTTGGCGCTACCGTGTCGGCAACTATCGAATCATTGCGTCCATCGAAGATGATGAGCTATTGATCCTCGCCATCAACATCGATCACCGGTCACGCATCTACCGCTGACCTACTGAGCGCCGAAACCCTCGATGAAGAGCTCGCGGGCGCGGTCGATGGCGGCGAGTTCCTTGTCCGTCAGGGGCTTCGCGGCGCTGCGCTCGATGAAGGTGAGGACCACCGAGGCGTAGACGTCGGCGGCGAGCGGCAGCACCTCGTCATCCACGCGGCCGCGCGCCCAATCGGTAAATACCGAACAGCACGTGCGATAAAGCTGCTCGTGCAGGTCGCCGTCACCGCCCACTCGAATGGCCAGCAGAGTCTTGAGGGCGCGACCGTTGCGCGCGTACACGTCGGCGAGGTGGCGGGCGACGGCGCGGGCGTCGCGTCCTTCGCCGAACCACAGGCCTTCGAGCGCCGGGGTGATCTCGTCGAGGAGGAAGGACACCACCTCTGCGAGCAGCGCATCCTTGTCGGTGTAGTGGTCGTAGAAGGTCGTGCGCGACACCATCGACGCGGCGCAGATGTCGGTGACGCTCACGTGCGCGTAGGGCTTGGCCTGGCATACCTTGACGAGGCCGGAGCGGATCGCCCGACGCGTCTTCCGGATGCGCAGGTCCAGGTTCTTCTCCGCCTCGCGCCCATGCTTATCCTCGCCACGCAGGAACATGTCTCTCCGATCAAGTTTCCACTATCAATGGGCCTATCCTACGCATAACGATCGCATCGTTCGGTAACCAACACTCCGTTTGTTATTGTGCGGTCCACCCAATCGGAGTAGGCGATACGGTCGTGTCATGTTCACCGAGTACACCGGCAATCGCCAATTCGACCTGCAGCTCAACCGGACCTTCGCACCAATCCTCGACCGATCAGGCATGGAGACAATCGCGTCGACCACACTCCCCCGCCTGCGGACAACGGACCAGATCACGGAGCTCGCATGGCGCCTCGCCGAGCGCTTCTCATCCGAGGGCGACGCGCGTGCCGCGTGGCGCCTCTACGAGCTCGCGGCCTTCTACGTTGGTGCGGATGACCCACGCAAGCGGCGCTTCATCGACGCCATGTCGGCCTCCTTCGACGAGGCCCACCGAGGCATCGCCCTCACCCGTCACGCAGTGCCCTATCGTGACGGGGAGCTCACCGCGATGCGTTGGGAGGCCGAGCCGACGGACCGCGCGCAGGCTCCCGCGGGCACCCCGACCACGCTCTTCATGATGAACGGCTTCGACGGATACGCGGAGGAGATCATCGACTTTGCGACGCACTTCCCCACCCGCCCATTCGACATCATCACCTTCGATGGGCCGGGCCAGGGACACACGGTGCTGGCGGGCATGCCGCTCGAGCCGCAGTGGGAGCGTCCGACGAACGCGGTGATGGACTACTTCGGCATCGAGAGCGCGGCGGCGCTCGGTGTGTCTTTCGGTGGCTACCTCGTCATGCGCGCGGCCGCCCACTGCCCGCGCATCAGCCACGTCATCGCCTTCGACATGATGTACCGGCTCCTGGACGGCCTGACGATGCCACTGCCTCGTGCCCTGCGCCCCATCGCGGACGCGATCGTGGGGAACCCGAGGCCCGCATGGCTTATCGATGCCGCGATGCGCATTGCGCCGAGATTCAACGCGGACCTGTCATGGAAACTGCAGCAGGCCTCGCACCTGACGGGACTACACCGGCCCAGCCAGGTATTGCGAGCGTTCGGCGACTACACGATGGAACCCCTCGAGGGGCGCATCACCCAGCCGTGCCTAGTCCTGGCCGGGGACGCGGACCAGTACGTGCCCTTCGAGCGCCTGGGCGACGTGCGCAGAGCGTTGCGGAACGCGGAGTCCCTGGACGTGCGCACGTTCCGTCGCGCGCAGGACCCGGATATGGCGCAGCACTGCCAAATCGGAGACCTTGACCGCGCCTTCGCGATGATGGGTGGCTGGCTGCAAGCACCAATGAAATCACTGCATCAATTCAGTTAGAGCGCGAGCGCTTCATTTTCGATAAATTTTATCGAATTGGGATCGATCATGTAGCATATCCTTATGCATCTCCTACGATTCACGTTTGAGAACCACCGGTCCTTCCGCGATGAGGCAACCCTCGACCTGACACGGCCCACACTCAAGACACTTCGCCCCTCCAAGGGCACTACTTGGGCTAATCACATCCACCACGTTGACGGGATCTACGGGGCGAACGCTTCAGGCAAGACTAACGTTCTCGATGCCCTCCATTACATGCTTGGAGCCATCGGATCCTCGGCAACATCATGGCTCGATGAGCCACAGTTCCCTCGAGCTCCGTTTGCACTCAAACCAGAAGAGCTTTCAGCTCACGCCGCATTTGAACTCGAATTTATTGTCGACGGACAACGGTACGACTATCGCTTTGCGACGGACAGTGACGGCATCACCGAAGAGTCACTGCATGTCGTGAGTACTCGATGGAAAGAAGTGTATTCCCGCATTACTGACGGGCGTGTGAAGGGCCTGAAGGGGATCACTCGAGTCGCGAGACGTGAACTCGCACTCTCCCGCGCCGCCCAATTCAACCATGCATCAGTTACGCCAATCTGGGAAGCTCTCATGCGTGGATTCGACCTTTATCACGTCGGAGACGGGGAAGTTAACGCACGCATTGATCGCATCGCTCGACAGCTGAAGGAACAGAGATTAAACCTCAGCGCACTCGTTACCCTCGCGCAAATAGCAGACACAGGCATCACGCATGTCAAGGTGGAGGAACGCGCGATTCCCCCGCGGTTTGCCCAGCTAGTTGCCCAGATGCTGGCGCCTGCCTCCGACGACAGTCAGGAACAGGCTAGTGATAGCTCGTCAGACGAAGCAGAAGAGATCAGCAACTACATTGCACGCAACCTCCTATTTCGGCACGGAGAAAGCAGCGGAAGACTCAGAAGCTCCGATGAATCAACCGGCACCATGGCATGGCTCGCACTCGGGACAGCTGTCGTTCATGCCCTACGAAAAGGCTGTGTACTTGTTGTTGACGAACTTGGCTCAAGCCTTCATCCTCAACTTTCCCGTCTCATCATCGACTGGTTCGATGACCCTGAGGTGAACACAACAGGCGCACAGCTCATCTTCACCAGCCACGATATGACCCTGCTCGATGCGGGCCGTGGCAGCAGAGCCAAGCGCGAGCAAGTGTGGTTCGTTGAGAAGGGCAGCAACGGAGCAAGCGAGCTCTTTAACCTTGATGACTTCACACTCCAGAAGGGCAGCAATATCGTCAAGCAATACCTGGAGGGGCAGTTCGGAGGCGTGCCCTACACCGCACCCTCCCTGATTCACAACCTGCTGAACAGAAACACCGAGGAAATACGGTGAGACCTCATGGGACGGCCCAGTACACGCAAAACACGTAATCCTAAGAATGTGAAGATCCGCTACGCAGTATTTACCGAAGGTCTCGTCACCGAACGGCAGTACCTGGAGCTTCTATACCAACAGATTCGCCCTAAGCACGCGACAATCAAAATCCACGCCATCGGCGGAGAACCGTCACGAGTACTCAAGGAATGCAATAAAGCACTGCGAAAAGACGATTTCGACCATGCAATCCTTATCGTCGATGTTGACCAACACCAGCGACTCGATGAAGTATTGACTAGTTGCAGAAATTCGTCTGAAGTTGACACCATCGTCTCCAACCCTTGCTTCGAGCTCTGGCTCCTCTGGCACACACAAAATCAAACGGGGTACATCGAATCACGGGGTTGCGTCAATCTTGCTCACCGCGCCAAAGTGACGGATGAGAAGGCTCTCACTACCCGGTTCCCCCACGCCAACTACGAAGCAGCCATAGAACGGGCACGCAAAGCGTGGCCAGGCCTTACCCCCAACGAAAAAGGACCCAATCCTTCCTCTGCTATGCCGTGGCTCATCGATCTGCTGGTATCTCCTCCGAAGGAGAAGTAGCTCATCGGACCGCGACCCCGCAGCGGCGCATGATCGCGTGCATGACGGCTACAGTACCCTTGTTGTCACCGTCAACTGTTACGTGATTGCCGTGCCTGCACGAGGCTTGCCATCACGCAGGCGGGTGGTCCTACGGGCGCTTACTCGGTCTCATGCGGCGCAGCCTCAGCCATAAACCACCGGCAACAACGGCACCAAACACCAGGGCAGCGCTTCCGACGGCGATGAGAACCGTCCCCCGCGAACCAATCGAACCTTCAGCGCCATCGGCGGATGCCGGGACAACCTGTGCGGGCAGCGTCAGATTCGTGAAGGGGCCGACTGTCAGCTGCGCTTCATCGGCGAGGCTCTGGTCGATCTTCAACACCATCAGGGGATCACCGCTGATGTGAGTCGCCTTGTCATCAACCAGCTTCCAGTCGCACAGAGTATCAGGTGATCCAGTCATACCCGATCGTCTCAGGTCTGTGTTCCCTTTGCATTGGGGGTCCACGTCGAAAGGAACGATCACATTCACGTATCTGATATGCGCCCTCTTGAAAGATCCCGCCATGTTATTCGCGATGTCCACTGGTACGCGAATGCTAAGATTCCCCTCAGCGTCAAGCGCATAGAGGCCGTGTGCCGCCTCACCCGAGTAGAAGGCCTGCAGAGTGCAGCTACCGTACTGATCATCAACTTCGGGGCGATAGCCCTCGCCTGATCCCGTCCAGAAAGCATTAACGACCTCCTGGCAGTCGCTCCTCGATAACTTGCGCTTTTCGGCAGCATCGAAAAGCTTCACCCTCAAGACGAACTCGTGACCACGGCCACCGAACCCCGATTCTGGACTCCACGCGTACATCACGTCGATGTCAATCGTCAGATCATAATTCGGGAGCATACCGGAGACAGGACCTGCGCTGACCGGATCGGTCGGAACCGGCACGGGTTCACTCCGTGAAAGTCCCTGCGCGGGTGCGGCCACTCCCAGCGCGCACATCGCCGTCGCAGCCACGCTCGCGACCAGCCGCATACCACCCCGACCTCGTTTCACGCGTGTTAGCGCGACCACGACACCATCTCCTCCAATGGGGATTCCTTGGCACTAGGGTAACAGGGTGCAGCCCCTCCCAACGCGGCCCCGCAGCCGCGCGCACACCGCTCAGCGGCCAGCGACCTCGCAGCGGCGCATGATCGCGTGCATGACGGCGGCCGCACCGTCGTTTTCGACGGCGGCCGTCACGTGATTGGCGTGGGCGCGCACCTCGTCGGAGGCACCGCCCATGGCGACGCCGAACGCCGCCCATTCGATCATCGCGATGTCGTTGGTGCCATCCCCGACAGCGACGGTCCCGGCCGCGGGAACGCCCAGGCGCGCCCGCAGCGACTCCAGCCCGGTCGCCTTGGTCACGCCGAGCGGCTCAATGTCCGCCCAGGACGTCCAGCCGACGAACACCTCGTGCGTGCGCGACACCTCCAGGGAGGACAGGATCCGGTCGAACTCCTCGCGATCCATGTCGGCGGCGCGCACGACGATCTTCGGGGTCGGCGTGGAGGCGAGCTCCTCCATCGACACGATGCGGTGATCGCTGCCCTCGATCTCGTCGTTCGGGAAGGGTGCGGAGAGCAGGATGTTGGGGTGCGGCATCGACGCGAACACAGCGCCGGGCACTGCCGAAGCGATCTCCTCCAGGCACGCCCCCGGAACGAAGGTGCGCTCCTCGACAATCTCGCACTGCCCGCCGCTCACGTGCACGAGCGTCGCACCGTTATTACACAGCGCCCAGCCGTCCGTGAAGTCGAGGGCCCCCAGGACCGGGATCACGCCCTCGAGCGCACGCCCCGACGCGATGAGCACGTGGGCGCCTGCGGCGGCGAGGCCGTGGATCCCCTCGAGCACACGCGGCGTCGCCCCCGCGGGGGTCAGGATCGTGCCGTCGATGTCGAGCGCGACCAAGACCTGGCCCGCCGACGTCGGAAAGTCGGCGGGCAGGG
>JAHYYD010000110.1 GCA_019425105.1 Actinomycetota bacterium | reverse complement strand
CAGGAGGAAGTCATGACACGCAGCATCGTCGAGCAAGCCCACGACATGTACGACGCGGTCCCTTACGAGGTTCCCGTGCCGGACGAGTCGCTCTACAGCCTCTTGGATAATGCGGCGCGTCTGTATCCCGATCGAATTGCCCTCGATTACTTTGGTGCAACGACCACGTATGCTCAGGTGCGCGAGCAGGTGCTCAAGGCCGCGCAAGTCTTGCACGAGGCCGGGGTTCGCTCCGGCGACACGGTGGCCATCGCGCTTCCCAACTGTCCGCAGGCATTCGTTGCTTTCTACGCGTGCATGCGTATCGGAGCTGTCGCTGCACAGCACAATCCGCTGGCTCCGGCCTCGGAGATTGCGGGGCAGCTGGCACGCCACGGCGGCAGGGTTGCAATCGTGTGGGAAAAGTGTGTGGACGCTTACCCGCTCGATGTTCTCGACACGGTGTTTACGGTCGATATTTCGCACGGTATGCCGATGTCACAGCGTGTGCTTCTTCGTCTGCCCGTCGCCCGCGCACGGCAGACGCGCAATCAGTTGCGTGGTTCCGTCCCCGCGCAGACGCGCTCCTGGGACCGTGCCACGGCCTCGTCCGCGCCGATTGATCCGAGCCACCCGCTACCAACCGGCGACGACCGCGCAGTCATCCTGCACACCTCGGGCACCAACGGTGTGCCAAAGTCCGCGCCGCTCACCCACCGCAATATCGGAGTCAACGTCAACCAGTGCATGTTCTGGGTGTGGAAGCTGCACGAGGGCGCCGAAACGTTCTTCTCCCTACTCCCCTACTTCCACGCCTTCGGCCTGACATTCTTCCTGTGCGCCTCGGTGCGTAAGGCTGCCACCCAGGTGCTGCTGCCGAAGTTCGATGCGCAGATGGCACTCGACGCGCACAAGCGACGTCCCATCACGTTCTTTGTGGGCGTGCCGCCGATGTTCGAGCGCATCCTGCGCCAGGCTCACAAGACAAATACCGACATCACCTCCATCCGATACGCGGTCGCCGGAGCTATGCCTCTATCAACCACGCTTGCAGATGACTGGGAGAAAACCACGGGTGGCATGATCGTCGAAGGCTATGGCCTTTCGGAAACCGCACCTGTCCTGACGGGCGCTCCCCTGTCGGACAAGCGCCGCCACGGCGTCCTTGGCGTACCGTTCCCGTCGACGCAGCTACGCCTTGTCTCTCTCGAGGACGACACGGTCGATGTTGAGGACGGGCAGCCCGGCGAGATCATCGTGCGCGGCCCGCAGGTATTCGATGGATACCTGGACGCACCCGAGGAGAGTGCGCGCGTCTTTACCTCCGAGGGGTGGTTCAAGACCGGTGACATCGGGGTCAACAGCGACGGCTTCATCTCGATGGCTGACCGCAAAAAGGAACTGATTCTATCGGGAGGCTTCAACGTCTACCCCTCCCAGGTCGAGGCAGCGATCCGATCCCATCCGGCGGTGTCCGACGTCGCCGTTGTCGGAGTTCCCGTGAACGATGCAACCGAAGAAGTTGCCGCCGCGATCATCATGGAAGACGGCAGTGCACCACTGACTCTTGAGGAAGTGCGTGCCTGGGCGGAAAAGACCATCGCCCACTACGCTCTCCCCCGCCAGCTGGTCGTCATCGCCGAACTGCCGCGCAACCAGATGGGTAAGATCCTTCGTCGTAAGGTCGCGCAGCTCGTGCGTGAGACTCTCGGGCGTTAGCGCCCCGCTACAACCGTGCACAACAGTGGTCAGGTACGAGTCTCCTGAGAGTCGCCATACCGCCACTTAAGGCTCCACCATCACAACGAGTAATCCCCCGGGAACCTATGGTCCCGGGGGATTCGCCTCGCGCGGCGTTCAGACGTTGAAGCCGATCGCCCGAAGCTGTTCACGCCCGTCCGGCGTGATGCGATCGGGGCCCCACGGCGGCATCCACACCCAGTTGATCTGGACTTCGTCGGTCACAGCCGACAGAATCGTCTGTGCCTGGCGTTCGATGACATCGGTGAGCGGGCAGGCAGCCGAGGTCAGCGTCATGTCGAGGCGGACCTGGTTCTCAGAGCCAATCACGACGCCGTACACCAGGCCGAGATCGACAATGTTGATGCCCAGCTCGGGATCAATGACATCCTTGAGGGCCTCGAGCACGTTTTCGGCTGCGAGCGTGCCTTGCTCGATGACGTCGGTGCCGTCGATCTGGCGGGTGGGCACCTCGGCGCTGGGAGCTTGCGCCTGAGCGGGTGTGCCGAAGCGCTGCTCGACCGGCTCAGACTGAGCCATCGGGTTACTCATTCCTGTTCCTTTACTGATCGGCGGGCTCGCCCGCGGTGGAGATATCGATGCCGGACTTGGCCATTGCGTCGCGCAGCGCATACCACCCCAGGAGGGCACACTTGACGCGATTAGCGAATTGGGAGGTGGATTCCAGAGCGGCTGCGTCACCGAGGTCGTCGAGGATCTCATCGTCGACGCCGAGATTACGCGAATGCATCATAACTTCCATGTCCCGGTAGAGACGGCCGATTTCCTCGGCAGACTTACCCTGCGTCAGATCGGTCATCATGGACAGCGATGCGCGCGAGATCGAGCAGCCATCGCCTTCCCACTGAAGGGAGGCGAGATGATCGCCATCGAGAGAAACGCCCAAGGTGACCTCGTCACCGCAAGTGGGGTTGACCTGATGGGACGATGCGTCCATGCCCGACGGGTCACCAGCACCATGCTTTTCACGAGCGTGATCCAAGATGACCTGCTGATACAACTGTTCAAGACTGCCCATGGCTTCCTTTCATACCCAACCGTCACGTGCAATTCTACTGACCGAAGAAGCTGCGTACCTTCGACAGCCCGTCGATGAGGCGTTCGATCTCGTCAGCGGTAGTCGTCGGGGCAACTGACGCACGTGCGGAGGAACGCACCTGGAAGAAAGTATGCAACGGGATCGCACAGTGGTGACCAACCCGCACTGCTACGTCTACAGAATCCATAAACTGGCCGACGTCGTGGGGGTGCACACCGTCCACGGCGAAGGCAACAACACCGATGCGATCGACATCCGAGTCTGGGCCGAGAACCCTGATGCCATCGATCGACGAGATACCGTCGAGCATCATGGACGTGAGCGCGTGTTCGTGTGCTTCCACGCGATCCATGCCGAGCGCCGACATGTAGCGCAGTGCCTGCGACCAGGCAGCGACCTGAGCGACGGGCTGCGAGCCCGCTTCAAAACGCTCGGGCGGTGCCATGAAGGTAGATTCCTCCATGGTGACCCATTCGATCATGGAGCCGCCGGTGAGGACGGGCGGCATCGCCGCCAGGAGCGACCGGCGCCCCCACAGTGCACCGGCACCCGTGGGGCCGAGCATCTTGTGCGAGGAGAACACCGCGAAGTCGACGTCGAGCTCTGAGAGGTTCAGCGCCATGTGCGCGCTGGACTGACAGGTATCGAGGAGGACGAGCGCGCCGACGGCACGGGCCGCCGCGCTCACGGCCGCGACGGGTGAAACGGCGCCGGTCACGTTAGACACGTGGGTGAATGCGACGAGACGAGTGTTCGGTGTGATGACCGAGAGCGTCTCCAGGTCAATGCGACCGTCCGGTGTCAGGTCGAGCCAGGCGAGCTCGGCGCCCGTACGCTGGCATAGCTGCTGCCATGGGACGATGTTCGCGTGGTGCTCGGCGCGCGTGCAGACGATACGATCGCCGGGTCCCACGCGCAGCGACGCCGATTCAGCGCCGCCCATGCCCTGAGAAGCATTACCCATCGAGAGAGCGACCAGATTGATCGCCTCGGTCGCGTTCTTCGTCCAGACGATTTCGTCAGCCGATACACCGACGAACGAGGCCAGAGCACCGCGTGCACTCTCAAATGCGTCGGTCGCTTCGTCGCCAAGCAGGTGTGTGCCCCGGTGGACCGCGCCATTACTGCGGCGATAGAAGTCGGCCTCGGCGTCGATGACGCATGCGGGCTTCTGGGATGTCGCGGAGGCATCCAGGTACGCAATGGGCGCGCCGCCGCGCCCGACGCGACTCAGAATCGGAAAATCCGAACGAATCGCGTCGAGCTCGGCGGCGGTAAAGTCTCGCGACACGGCGATCAGAGACCCAGGTACTTGTCGTAGCCGTTCTCTTCGAGCTCGTCAGCCAGCTCGGGACCACCCTGAGCGGCGACGTGGCCGTCGACGAAAACGTGAACGTGGCTGGGCTTGATGTAGCGCAGGATGCGGGTGTAGTGCGTGATGAGCATGACGCCGCAGCCGGTCTCGCCGTGGACGCGGTTGACGCCCTCGGACACGATGCGCAGTGCGTCGACGTCGAGGCCGGAGTCGGTCTCGTCGAGGACAGCGAACGAGGGCTTCAGGAGCTCCATCTGGAGGATCTCGAGGCGCTTCTTCTCGCCGCCGGAGAAGCCGACGTTGACATCGCGCTCGGCGAAGTCGGGGTCCATGCGCAGGTTCTCCATGGAGGTCTTCATTTCCTTGACCCACGAGCGCAGGGCGGGCGCCTGGCCGTCGATCGCGGTCTTCGCGGTGCGCAGGAAGTTGGAGACGGACACGCCGGCGACCTCGACGGGGTACTGCATGGCGAGGAACAGGCCCGCCTTGGCGCGCTCATCGACGCTCATCTCGGTGATGAGCTGATCGTCGAGCCAGGCCTCACCCGAGGTGATCTCGTAATCGGGGTGACCGGCCAGCGCATAGGCCATGGTGGACTTACCGGAGCCGTTGGGGCCCATGATGGCGTGAATTTCGCCGGAGTTGATCGTCAGGTTGACACCCTTGAGGATCTCCTTGGGGCCTTCGGCGGTCTCGACGGAGACGTGCAGATCCTTAATACGCAGAGTCGACATATGTATTCCTTACAGCTCAGTTGTTACGGGACTTGGCCAGCTCGGCCTCGACGGTTGCCATGAGGTGGTCGACCACCTCGGGGACGCCGATCTGGTTGATCAGTTCGGCGAAGAAGCCGCGCACGACCAGGCGGCGTGCCTCGTGCTCAGGAACACCACGGCTCATCAGGTAGAACAGCTGCTCGTCGTCGAAACGACCGGTCGCAGAGGCGTGTCCGGCGCCTTCGATCTCGCCGTTCTCGATTTCGAGGTTGGGGACCGAGTCAGCCTTGGCTCCCTCGGTGAGCACCAGGTTGCGGTTGAGTTCGTACGTGTCCGTACCGTCTGCGGCCTCGCGGATGAGGCAGTCACCGATCCATACCGAGTGCGCGTCCTTCCCCTGCAGGGCGCCCTTGTAGGTGACGCGCGAGAAGCACTTCGGCTGCGAGTGGTCTACGAAGACGCGGTGTTCGAGGTGCTGGCCGCCGTCCACGAAGTAGATGCCCAGCATGGTGAGCTCGGCACCCGGACCTCGGAAGTCGGTGTCCGCGCACAGGCGCACGAGGTCGCCGCCGAAGGTGACGACGATGTGGGTCAGCTTGGAGTCGCGTCCCAACGCCAGGCGTTGGTTCGAGGCGTGCAGGACGGTGTCGTCCCATTCCTGCAGCGACACGACGGTCAGGTTCGCGCTGTCGCCCGTTTCGACCTCCACGGTCTGGTTGAGCGCAGCCTGCGCGGAACCGGTGTGCGACAGAATAACCGTGGCTTTGGAGAACGCACCGGCGCGAATCACGAGGTGCTGTGCACGGGTGCCTTCGACGTCTGCGACGTTGATGCGCACGGGGGCGTCGAGCTCGGCCTCGGCCGGGATCTCAACGACAGTCGCCTGCTCAAAACCATTCCACGCGACGACCGCAGTACGGTCGCCGGGTGCGAGCACGGTTCCGAGGCGCAAGTCATCGCGCGACACCGACTCGACGAGAACGGAATCAGGAGCGTCAACCGCAACGGGTGCATCGCCTGCGTCGTAGTTCGCCGGATCAAAGAGGCGCTCGATGCGGCGCATCGGGGTGAAACGCCAGTCTTCCTCGCGTCCGTGAGGGGTGGGAATGTCGTTCAGGTTGAACGAGGTGGGACGATCCGCGCGCGACGGGTGCGCCCTCTCAGCGTCAGCCCCGTGCGAGTGGGCCTTGTTCATGGTGTCGACAATAGTGTTGGGGGTCGTCATCAGCCGACGGATCCTTCCATCTGCAGTTCAATGAGGCGGTTGAGCTCGAGGGCATACTCCATCGGCAGCTCCTTAGCGATCGGCTCAACGAAGCCACGCACGATCGTCGCCATGGCCTCGTTCTCGTCGAGGCCTCGGCTCATCAGGTAGAACAGCTGATCGGCGCTCACCTTGGTCACGGTCGCCTCGTGTCCCATCTCGACATCGTCCGTACGCACGTCCACGTACGGGTACGTGTCGGTACGCGAGATCTTGTCGACGAGCAGGGCATCGCACAGCACGTTCGACTTGGAGTGGCGTGCACGGGCGTTGACCTGGACGAGGCCACGGTAGGACGTGCGGCCACCGCCACGCGAGACGGACTTCGACACGATCGACGACGAGGTGTGGGGTGCCATGTGCACCATCTTCGCGCCGGTGTCCTGCTGCTGGCCGGGGCCGGCGAAACCGATGGACAGCGTCTCGCCACGGGCGTGCTCGCCCATGAGGAAGCAGGCCGGGTACTTCATGGTGATCGCGGCACCCATGTTGCCGTCGACCCATTCCATGGTGCCGCCTTCTTCGACGATGGCACGCTGAGTCACCAGGTTGAGGACGTTCGTCGACCAGTTCTGGATGGTCGTATAACGCACGCGCGCGTCCTTCTTCACGAAGATCTCGATGACACCGGAGTGCAGCGAGTTCTCATCGTAAATCGGGGCGGTGCAGCCCTCCACGTAGTGCACGTAGGAGCCCTCGTCGGCAATGATGAGCGTGCGCTCGAACTGCCCCATCGCCGAGGTATTAATGCGGAAATACGCCTGCAACGGAATGGTCACATGCACGCCCTTGGGAACGTACACGAACGAGCCACCGGACCAGGCGGCCGTGTTCAGCGCGGAGAACTTATTGTCGCCCGCGGGCACACACTTTCCGAAGTACTCCTCGAAAATCTC